>NZ_JBSVZN010000019.1:0-164129 GCF_054052225.1 Methylobacterium sp. JK268
ACGCTCGCCCGCTTCTGCCGGGACAACCACGTCACCCTCGTCGCCCTGGAGGCCACCGGCGGCTACGAACAGCAGCCCTTCCGCCTGCTCTGGGCGGACGGCCTGCCCTGCGCCCTCCTCAACCCCCGCCAGGTGCGGCGCTTCGCCGAGGCCATGGGCATCCTCGAGAAGACCGACCAGATCGATGCCGGCGTCATCGCGCGCTTCGCCGAGGTGCGCCGGATCAAACCCCGGCCGCCGGCCAGCCCGGCTCAGGAGCGGCTCAGCGCCCTGGTCACGCGCCTGCATCAACTGGTCGAGGCGCGCACCGTCCAGACCAACCAGGGCCGCCTCGTCACCGAGCCGCAGGTGCGCACCTCGGTCGCCGAGATGGTCGAGCTGATCAACCGCCAGATCGCCGCGTTGGAGGAGGCGATCACCGCCCAGCTCAAGGCCGATCCGCTCTGGGTTGCCCTCGATGCGACCTTCCGCACGATCAAGGGCGTGGCCGACCGCACGATCGCCCGCCTGATGGCCGACCTGCCGGAGATCGGCACCCTCTCGGGCAAAGCCATCGCCAAGCTGGCCGGCTTGGCACCCATCGCCCGCGACAGCGGCCAGAGCAGCGGCCGACGCCCCGTGCGCGGCGGACGGGCCGACGTGCGCGCCATCCTGTTCGTGGTCACCAGCTGCGTGCGGCGCTTCGATCCCGACTTCATCGCCTTCGACCAACGGTTGCGCCAAGCCGGAAAGCCCCCAAAGGTCATCCGCATCGCTCTCGCCCACAAGCTGCTCGTGCGCCTCAACGCCAAGGCCCGTGATGTCCGCGCCCAACTCGCCGCCCAGACTTGACACGCCAGACAGTCGCTCACCTTCGAGCCGATCGCTTCGCGGTCGCTGCGCCGCCTCGTCTCGCCCCCTCCAAAGGGGGGCTCGACCCTCTCCCCGCACGCGGGGAGAGGGCATGCGCACCACCCGAAGTGTGAATCCGCAAGCCCACTCGGGAGAGGAGATGCCGCGCGAGCTGAATTCGCGTCGTTCGTTGAGACGATAGCCGTTCCAGAGATCAAGGCGCATTCCAGCGAGCCTTTGATATCCCCCGGATCGCCATCCTTTAGGCTGGGGAGGGTCTGAACGGTTGTTCCGCCGCCCGGATCGGGCCGGCGGGGCCAGCGGCAGCACGGCGAGCAGGAGCCCGAATCCTGCCGCTCGGTCAAATGATCCGGTCGCATCGGGACCGCAACCGCGTCGCGCCGAGCGTCTTGCCTTGGCCGTTCCGGGAGCCCATCTCCGCGCCATGCCCGACCTGCTCACGACCGACCGACCCACTTCCCCGCCCACGGTCGAGGCGGACGGGTCCGAGGCCGCGGACATCCCGATCGGCCTGTTCCGGGCCTGCGTGGCCCTGCGCGACTGGCTGCTGAGCGAGGGCGCGCGCATGCCGGAATCGGGCGACCTGCTCGCCGGCCTCGCGCTGCGCCTCAACGACCTCGGCGTGCCGGTCGACCGCGCCACCACGGCCATCGACGCGCTGCATTCGGAATATACCGGCGTCGGGCGCTTCTGGACGCGGGAGGGCGGCCTGTCGTTCCGGCTGTTCCCGCACGGGGAGGCCACCGACCGCGCGCTCGCGCGGAGCCCCTTCGCGCATATCTACGCCACGGGCGAGTGGCTGATCCTCGACCTCGACCAGACGCCCGACGACCGCTTCAGCATCATCCCGGAGCTCAAGGCGGCCGGCTACCGCCACTACGTCGCGATCCCGATCGTCTTCACCAACGGCACCAACAACGGCGTCACCTTCGCGACGCGCTCCCCGGGCGGGTTCACGGCGCAGAACCTCGCCATTCTGCGCTTCATCGTGCCGACCCTGTCGGCCGTGATGGAGATGCGCGGCCTCAACACCCGCCTCGACCAGGTGCTGCGGATCTATGTCGGCGACGGGCCGCACCACGCGATCCTGTCGGGCTCGATCCAGCGCGGCCAGGTCGAGCGGATCCGCTCCGCGATCCTGTTCGCGGACATGCGCGGCTACACGGCGCTCACCGCCGGGCTGACGCCGGAGGCCTCCGTCGAGCTCCTCAACACCTATTTCGACTGCCTCGTGCCGCCGATCGAGAGCGAGGGCGGCGAGGTGCTGAAATACATGGGCGACGGTCTGCTCGCGATCTTCCGCGAGAGCGGCGACGGGCTCGGCGGCGCCGCGCAGAGCGCGCTCACGGCCGCCCAGACGGCGTTGCGGCGGATCGACGAGGCCAATGCCGCCGGGCGCTTCCCGTCGCCGATTGCCGCCGGCATCGCGCTCCACCACGGCGAGGCCGCCTACGGCAATGTCGGCTCGGGGGCGCGGCTCGACTTCACGGTGATCGGCCGCGACGTCAACCTCGCGAGCCGGCTCGCCAAGCTGAACAAGCAGCTCGGCGAGCCGCTGCTGATGTCGCGGCCCTTCGTGGAGTTCCTGTGGGGCGACCCCGAGCCGGTCGGATGCCACGCGATCGACGGCTTCCCGGAGAGGGTCGCCCTCTACCGGCCGGCACGGGGCGGTTGACGCCCGCCCCGCGAGCGCCCACATTCCGGCCGTTCCAGGGAGATCCCCGACAAGGGGCTGAGACACCGATGGACCGGCCGCCCGGCCGGTTAGCGCGGAAATCCTTCGAACCTGATCCGGCTCATACCGGCGTAGGGATTGGACGGGGTCCGCGGACCCGGGCGCTTCATTCGATCGGCGGCGCAGATCCAATCTCGACGGGCGACCGTGGAGACGAGGGTTCACGCATGTCATCGCCATCCCCGATCGGCCGCCGCCGCGGCGCGGAGGAGGATCCCGCCACCGACCGTCTGCCCGAACGGGCGGACGTGGCGGTGGTGGGAGGCGGGCTGATCGGGCTGTCGATCGGCTGGCGCCTCGCCGCGGCCGGCCTCGCCGTCGCCGTGCTGGAGAAGGGCCGGGCGGGGGACGGGGCGAGCCTCGCGGCCACCGGCATGCTGGCCGCCGCCGCCGAGCTCGAGCCGGGCGGCGACGCGCTGCTGCCGCTCTGTCTCGAGAGCCAGCGCCTCTGGCACCCGTTCCGCGACGAGCTGGAGGCCGCCTCCGGCCTCTCCATCGACTACCGGCGCGAGGGCACGCTCGTGGTGGCGCTGGGGCGCGACGAGGTCGAGCGCCTGCGCTTCCGCCACGACCTGCAGCGCCGGTCCGGCCTCGACGCGGCCTGGCTCTCCGGGCCGGAGGTGCGCGCCCGCGAGCCGTTCCTGCGCCCGACCGTCACCGCCGGCCTGTTCTGCCCCGCCGACCACCAGGTCGATCCCGCCCGCACGATGGCGGCCCTGCGCCGCGCCCTGCGCGCGGCCGGCGGGCGCCTCGTCGAGGATTGCCCGGTCGAGGGCCTGGAGCGGGCCGGGGGCCGCGTCGTCGGCGTCGCGACTCCGGCCGGGATTCTGCGGGCCGGAACGACGATCCTCGCCTCGGGGGCCTGGGCGGGCAGCGGCAGCCTCGCCCCGGACCTCGCCCTGCCGGTGCGCCCGCTCAAGGGTCAATCCATCGCGCTGAAGGTCACGGGCCGCAGCGGCCGGCTCGACCACGTGGTCTGGACCGAGCAGGTCCACATGGCGCCCAAGGGCGACGGCCACCTCATCGTCGGCGCCACCGTCGAGGAGATCGGCTTCGACCCGAGCCTCACCGCGGGCGGGCTCTTCGCCCTGCTGGAGGGCGCCCGGCGGGCGCTGCCCAGCGTCGAGGAGATGAGCGTCGCGCATGTCTGGTCCGGCTTCCGCCCGACCTCGGACGACGACGCGCCGATCCTCGGCGAGGCGCTGCCGGGCCTCGTCCTGGCGGTGGGCCACCACCGCAACGGCTACCTGCTGGCACCGGTCACGGCCGCCGCGATCGCCGGCCTGATCGCCACGGGCGCGCTGCCGCCCGTCGCCGCCCCCTTCGGCCCCGCCCGCTTCGCGTCGCCGACGGCGCACCTCCGGAGCCTGCCATGAAGCTCACCGTCAACGGCGAGCCCCGCGAGAGCGCGGCCGCCACCCTCGACGCCCTCTGGCGGGAGGAGACCGCCGACCTCGACCTCGCCGGGCCGCAGGGCTTCGCCATCGCGCTGAACGGCGCGGTGGTGCGCCGGCCCGACTGGGGGACGACCCGCCTGAGCGAGGGCGACCGCGTCGAGATCGTGCGGGCCATGCAGGGCGGCTGACCCTTTCAGCGTGACAGGAGTATCCCCATGAGCGTCACCCCCTTCGAGCGCGACGACGACCCGCTGGTCATCGCCGGCACGCCCCTGCGCTCGCGCCTGCTGATCGGCACCGCCGGCTACCCGACGCAGGCGATCATGGCCGAGGCGGTGCGGGCGAGCGGCGCCGAGGTCGCCACGGTGTCGATCCGCCGCGTGTCCCTGCGCGGCCACGGCTCCGACACGGTCTCGCTCCTGGCGGGCACCCGCTTCCTGCCGAACACCGCCGGCTGCGAGACCGCCCGCGACGCCGTGATGACGGCGGAGCTCGCCCGCGAGGCGCTGGGCACCAACTGGATCAAGGTCGAGGTCATCGGCGACCGCGAGACTTTGTACCCGGACGCCGCCGAGACCATCGAGGCGACGCGCCAGCTCGTCGATGCGGGCTTCGTGGTGCTGCCCTACTGCAACGACGACCCGGTCGTGTGTGCCCGCCTCGCCGATCTCGGCGCCGCCGCCGTGATGCCGATGGGCTCGCTGATCGGGTCGGGCATGGGGGTCGCGAATCCGGCGAACCTCGAACTGATCTGCCGCCGCTCCCCGGTGCCGGTGATCGTGGATGCAGGGATCGGCACCGCCTCCGACACGGTGATTGCCATGGAGCTCGGCGCCGCGGCGGTGCTGCTCAACACGGCGGTGGCGAAGGCGGACGATCCCGTCCGGATGGCCCGCGCCATGCGGCACGCGGTCGAGGCGGGCCGCCTCGCCCACGGCGCCGGCCGCATTCCCCGGCGGGCCCGGGCCGAGCCGTCGAGCCCGCAGCTCGGCCTGGTCGGCTCGTGAGCGCGCTGCCGTCCCGGCTCCTCCTCGTCACCGACCGGCACGGGTCGCAGCGGCCCCTCGCGGCCCGGGTCGCGGCGGCGCTGGCGGCCGGCGCGCGCTGGATCTGGCTGCGCGACCGCGACCTGCCGGAGGCGGAGCGGGCGGCCCTGGCCGAGGATCTGGCGTGGCATGTCCGCGACGCGGGCGGGGCGCTGACGATCGGGCGAGACGTCGGGCTCGCGGCGCGGGTCGGGGCGGCGGGCGTGCAGGTCGCGGGGGCGGAGGCGGTGATCGCGGCGCGGGCGCGGCTCGGGTCGCGGGCGCTGGTCGGGGTGTCGGCGCATTCCCTGGCCGATGTCGCGGCGGGGCGGGAGGCCGGCGCGGACTACGCGACGCTGAGCCCGATCTTCGCCACCGCGAGCAAGCCCGGCTACGGCCCGGCGCTTGGGCTGGCGGCGCTTGCGGAGGCGGCGCGGATCGGGCTGCCGGTGGTGGCGCTCGGCGGCATCGCGGCGACGAATGCGGGCGCCTGCCTCGACGCTGGGGCGTCCGGCATCGCCGTTATGGGCGGCGTGATGCGGGCGGCGAGTCCGGGGGAGGCGGTCGGAGAACTGCTCGCGATCAGCCATTTTAAATGAATTTTGATATCAAAATAGTATTTGTGTAAATCCGAATGTAAATTATTGCCTTTGCGCATTATCGAATTCTTATTCTTCACATCGCTTCACTCATCCTATGAAATCAAACTTACACAAATTCCGCTACAATAAATGCCGCCGATGAAGATGTGATCCCTACAATGAATTTGCGCGGTGCCGGATTGAAATCCGAAATCCGATCAATCATTTTGGAATGTGAAATATCGACTTCGTTCCGGCGCGGATCCGGCGGGCAATTGTATCATTGGCGCAGCACAAGCGAATAACATATTAATTAGTCAGATTATTATCCAAATGCGTTGGAAGATGGCCAACAATGATAATACCTTCATCCTCATACCACGTAAAGTAAATCCGAAACATATTCCTTGGATCGGTTCCACCACCTCGTTTTACATGCAGGTCGCACCAAAATTTTTCGCCGTTGTAAATGACCGAATAAGCAGGATATCTTTTTATATCGCCGCTCTGAGAGAAGCATTCCGAGATTGTTATACCTAGTAGCCTAAGTTTTTCTTCCAGCTGCAATCGTAATTCACTATCAAAATTGCGTCGCATTGACACATAGAAATCATCCATTGCAAACAATGCGTCTCCGATTTCTTGCGGATTTCTATATATTCCGTGCCTCTCAACTTCCTTGATTGCTTTTGGCGCAATCCAGATGTTTGGACTAAGATTTTCTTCCATCCACTCTCTGAAATTAGCTAAATCGTCTAACGGCTCTCGACTGATGGTCGCACCGCTATTTTCGAGCGTGTTTCTTAATGTGTTTATCTGAGATTTGTAACGATGGATTTCCGCCCTCATTTCAGAAAACTGGCGCTCGAAGGCTATCCTATCGGCTTCAGCGTCTGACAACCATTGATTATGCTCATTCCTAAGATCGTCCAACGCTTTACGTAAGCTAGAATTCTCCTCCTCGAAGAGTCTGGCCATTTCGGCATCAGAACTATTGCTACGTAGTGTGCTGAGCTCATTCTGAGCAACCGCCTGTCTGACTGCCTCGAAACGCGGATAATCGGTAGTTCCCTTGTTAATGCTATGAAGAAGAACATGAGAGGTGATAGCAGCATTGCCCCACGCAGCTGTACGGCCCGGTGTTGGAAGCCACAAAGGATGTGAGTATGGGTCAGCTTTATCAAATTGTAGATTAGTGCGAAAAAGGCGAACCGCACCATCAAAAACGGCCAACTCTCGCCCGGTATATTTCCTAAACTCACCATTTAATCTGCTGCTAACGCCAACAACATGTGCCGCACCACATACTGATCTGGCCAATGTATTTAAATTAGTGACCGGGACTCGGCTGATTGCCTCACCCATGACAACTACCGGCAACTTTCTCGCAGGATTTTCAATTAAAGCGACCAGCCATTCAAGATCGGTGTCATTATTGATGTAAATAGGCTCACTGCGAAGCAGAACTCCATCTGCCTTGCAAATAATACTATTTACAATATTTCTTACAATACGAGGTATACTCGGGACAAAAGGATCATCGGAATTTCGCGTCATATTGAGAAGTCTTGCGCCAAAATGAGCCTCGCCATTTCGACTTGCGACTGTGATTTCAGTTATCCAAGTGCGACCCAAAGTCGACTTGTCCGGATCATCAACTGTCGACGACCAAATCTTCACGTCTGAAAAATTAAGCGATACGGCGCGAGCCGGCTGAGTACCGCCGCCACCCACATCAAATGGCTCTCCGTTACTCGCCTCTCTGGGGATCGCTGGGTTTAAAACTCTCATCCACTCAGCGGATAAAGCGACAGCCCCATCAAAGGCATTTTCTCCTTCGATAGCAAAGGCGACACTTGATACCGATCTTACAATATTATTCGGCGACCTACTCTGCTGTAGCAAACTCGTTGCAGTCATGGCGAAACGAGACCCTTATGCAAATGCCTGATTATCTCATACGTCGTTTTGAATGATGCACCTAAACAGGCAAACTTATCAAGATGCCCAGAAAAAAATCGGGCCACATCAGTACTTTGCGTTGATTATAGAAATCCCAAAAATGACGCGTCTTGTACGTGGCATGCACAAAGGGAGATAAAAATCGCGAATGCCAATCTCAGTATCTATATTCAAATTTTTACAAAGGTCGAATATTTATTGAAATTTCGACAAAATCGCGCAACGCAAGTGTCAGGAAATTCAGTTGCGTCAAAATAGTCAAAAATGAAGATGCTGTTCGACTGAGAACCTAATTTCATCTGCGAGTAATATATTATCAGGTTAGAATAATAGGCTTGTGATTTTTGTGAGTTTACGAGTCAAATGCAGGCAAATCCAATTATCTTTGCATCATTTTCGCCTACAATCAGTGACGAGCGCGTCTGCAATCGTTCCGAACCCCTCGGTCAGCGGTTGGCTCTAAAATTCTCGCCTCACCCCTCGCCCGGCGGCCCGTAGGGCGGGCGCGGGATCGCCCGGTGCGCCGCCCGCAGCGCCGCCGACCAGCGCTCGCGCAGGTCGTGGAAATACGGCTCGCCGGCCTCGATCCGATGTATCACCTCCATCCGGCAGGTGTTGCGGCGGATCACCACCAGGTCGATCGGCAGCCCGACCCCGAGGTTCGACCGCATGGTCGAATCCATCGAGATCAGCCCGACCTTCAGGGCGTCGTAGATGTCGGTCTTGAAGGTCACCGCCCGGTCGAGGATCGGCTTGCCGTATTTGTGCTCGCCGATCTGCAGGAAGGGCGCGTCCTGGCTGCAGGCCATGAAGTTCCCGGCCGAGTAGATCATGTAGAGCCGCATCGGCCCGTCGCCGATCTGGCCGCCGAACAGGAACGACACCTCGAAGCGCAGCTGCGCCGCCTCGAACCCCTCGCGCTCGATGGTCCGCACGCGGCGGATCGCCCGGCCAATCAGCTGGGCGGCCTGGAACATCGTCGGAGCCTCCAGGATCGTCTCGAGCGTCCCGGTATCCGGGTTGGGAACCCCCTCGGTCAGGAGCGCCACCACCGACTGCGTCACCGACAGGTTGCCGGCGGAGGCGAGCGCCATCACCCGCTCGCCCGGGACGTTGAACAGGTGCAGCTTGCGGAAGGTCGAGATGTCGTCGAGCCCCGCGTTGGTGCGGGTGTCGGCGATCATCACGAGACCCTCCTCGACCAGGATCCCGACGCAGTAGGTCATGGCTCAGCGCTCCCCCGGCGACGGCCGGCGCAGATCCGCACCACCCTCTCAGAGGCGTCGGACCGGGTCCAGAGATGAAGGGCGGCGCGGCCCCGCGCGGCGCGAGGCCGGTCCGGTCAGCGCAGACCGAGGAAGCGCTGGACCCGGTCGAGCCAGCGCCGCCCGGCGGGTTCCACGGACTCGGCCACGAGGGCGCCCGCGATCACGGAGGCCGACATGGCGAAGAGATGCGCGAGCGGCAGGTCGAACGGAATGGCGGTCATCGGCGTCGTCTGAGCGGCGGAGACACCCACCGTCGAGGCGGGGCCGCGCCAAGGCAAGGTCCGCGACCGGCGGCGCGGCGGAATAAGAGCGCCCGTCGCAATTCCGCCACGGAAGCGGCCGTCAGGACTGGGACTGTCCTTGCGATGGACCGTCGGACGCGCGCTGCGACTGCATCTGGGCCTGCGCCTGGGCCCGGGCCTCGTCGACCACGACCCGCACCGTCAGGGTCTCGGTGCCGCCGCCCATCCGGCTGCCCCGCACCGGCGCGGCGTCGAGGTAGTCGAGCCCGATCGCGACCCGCAGATGCGCCTCCGTGACCGAGATGCCGAAGCAGGGATCGAACCCCACCCAGCCGAGGTCGGGCACCCGCGCCTCGACCCAGGCGTGACCCGCCTCCTGCGCGGGGGTGCCCTCCCGGTAGTAGTAGCCGGAGACGTAGCGGACCGGGATCTCCAGGTGACGCGCCGCCGCGATGAAGACGTGGGCGAGGTCCTGGCCCACGCCCTTGCGCAGGGCGAAGGCCTCGGCGGCGGTGCTGTTCGAGTGCGTTGGGCCGCCCGGCGCGTAGGCGACCTCGCGGTGGATCCCGTCCACCAGGGCGTGGAGCCGGGCCAGGGTGTCGGTCTCGCGCCCCACGGCGTCCTCCGCGAAGGCGCGGATCGCCGCGTCGGCGACGGCGAAGCGCGATTCCCGCAGGTAGAACGGATCCGGCAGACGCTCGACGGCGCCGCGGATGACCCCGTGGGTCTCGCTGGTCTCGACCTCGCCGGTCACCCGCAGCACCAGGGCCTCCTCGGGGCCGTCGGCGCTGAAGACGTGCACGACGTTGCCGAACCCGTCCTCCCGGCGGCCGAGCCGCCCGTCCGCGGTCGGCTCGATCCGCCAGGAGCGGACGTGCTGGCCGTCATGGCCGCGGGGGGTGAGCCGCAGCATCTGGATCAGGCCGCGGGCCGGCGAGTCGTACTCGTAGGCCGTCTCGTGAACGACGCGGATGCGCATGGTGTCCCATGGGAAGGCGTGGAGATCCGGGGAAGGGGCGCGGGCGGGAACCCGCGCCGCGGATCCGTCAGACGAGGTACTGCTCGGCGATGGCCGCGCCGAGGCGGTTGTTGTCCTGGATGAAGCCCTGGATGAACTCGTGCAGGCCGCCCGCGAAGACGCTCTCGACGGTGGCGCCGTCGAGCTTCGCCCGCATGGTGCTGGCGAGCCGCTGGCTCGGCCCGCGCCGGCCATAAGCGTCCGCCACCAGATCGAGGTGGCGCACCAGCATCTCGTAGCAATTGGCGAGCGAGCGCGGCATCTGCCGGTTGAGGATCAGCAGGTCCGCCACCAGCCAGGGCTTGATGCTCTCCCGGTAGACCCAGTGATAGGCCGTGAGCGCCGAGACCTCGCGCAGGATCGTGGTCCACTGGAAGTAGTCGAGGGTGCCCCCGACCCGCTCGGTCTCCGGGAGCAGCACGTGGTACTTCACGTCGAGGATGCGGGCGGTGTTGTCCGCCCGCTCGATGGCGACGCCGAGCCGGGTGAACCAGTAGGCGTCGTTGCGCAGCATGGTGCGGTAGGCCGAGCCGTCGAAGGCCAGCGACACGCCCTTCACCCAGTCGAGGAAGCGCGCGAATTCCTCCCGGCTGAGGTCGCGCCCCTCGTAGGAGCGCATCGTCAGCCACGCCTCGTTGATCGATTCCCACATCTCGACGGTGAGCGCCGTGCGCACCGCCCGGGCGTTCTCGCGGGCGACTTGCAGGCAGGAGCGGATCGACGAGGGGTTGTGCGGGCTGAAGGCGAGAAAGTCCCGCACCGTGTGCTCGTTGACGCTGTCGTAGAGCGGCTTGAACACCTCGGCGCTGCCCGCCGACGCGAGGGCCGAGTCCCACTCGTTGCTCTCGCCGCCGCCGTAGCTCGCCGGGAGCGCGGTGAGCCGGAGCGCCGCGTCGAGGATGCGGGCGATGAAATCCGCCCGCTCGGTGTAGCGGGAGAGCCAGTAGAGGTTGTCGGCGGTGCGGGAGAGCATGGGGAGCGCGGCGCTTCAGGAGAGGAGAGGGTCATAGGCTTGACGGGACGCCCCGTCACGCATCGAGCACCCAGGTGTCCTTCGTGCCCCCGCCCTGGCTCGAATTCACCACCAGCGAGCCCTCCTTCAGGGCGACCCGGGTGAGGCCGCCCGGCACGATGCGGATCTCATCGGCCCCCGCGAGCACGAAGGGCCTGAGGTCCACGTGGCGCGGCGCCACCCCCGAGGCCACGAAGGTCGGGCAGGTGGACAGCGCCAGGGTCGGCTGAGCGATGAAGCCGTCGGGCGCGTGGCGCAGCTTGCGGCCGAACTCCTCGATCTCGCGCTTCGTCGCGTGCGGCCCCACCAGCATGCCGTAGCCCCCCGAGCCGTTGACCTCCTTGACGACGAGGTCGCCGAGATTGGCCAGCACGTGGGCCAGCGCGTCCTTCTCCCGGCAGCGCCAGGTCGGCACGTTGTGCAGGATCGGCTCCTCGCCGGTGAAGAAGCGCACGATCTCCGGCATGTAGCTGTAGACCGCCTTGTCGTCGGCGATGCCGGTGCCGACCGCGTTGGCCAGCGTCACGTTCCCGCTCTGATAGGCGCTCATCAGCCCCGGCACGCCGAGGACCGAATCCGGCCGGAAGACCAGCGGGTCGAGGAAGTCGTCGTCGATGCGCCGGTAGATCACGTCCACCCGCCGCGGCCCCTCGGTGGTCCGCATGTAGACCACGTCGTCCTTGGTGAAGAGGTCGGAGGCCTCGACCAGTTCGACGCCGAGCTTGTCGGCCAGGAAGGAGTGCTCGTAGAAGGCCGAGTTGAAGCGGCCGGGGGTGAGCAGCACCACCGTCGGGTCGCGGGCGGCCCGCATCGGCGCGAGGCTGCGCAGGGTCGCGAGCAGCGCGTCCGGATAGGCCTCCACCGGCGAGACCCGGTGCTTGGAGAACAGTTCCGGGAAGAGCCGCAGCATCACCTCCCGGTTCTCCAGCATGTAGGAGACGCCGGACGGGGTGCGGGCGTTGTCCTCCAGCACGAAGAACTGGTCCTCGCCGGTGCGCACGATGTCGATGCCGGCGATGTGGACGTACTTGCCGTGCGGCACCTCGAAATCCCGCATCTCCAGCCGGTAATGCGGGTTGCGGTAGACGAGGTCGCCCGGGATCACCCCGGCCCTGATGCATTCCTGCGGCCCGTAAATGTCGGCCAGGAAGGCGTTGAGCGCGGTGACCCGCTGCTTGAGGCCCCGCTCCAGGAACCCCCATTCGGGCTTGGTGAGGACGCGGGGAATGATGTCGAACGGGATCAGCCGCTCGGTCGATTCGTTGTCCCCGTAGACGGCAAAGGTAATCCCGATGCGCCGAAAGAACAGCTCGGCCTGGCTGCGCCGGGTGTTGAAGTGTTCGGGCGGCGTCGAATCGAGCCAAGTCTTCAGCGCCGCGTAGGCATTGCGGACCGAAGCCTGGTCGTGCGCGCTCCCGGGAAGACCGTTCATCTCGTCGAACGCGCTGAGCGGCATGGGCGTCCCTCTCTTTGGCCCGAAAGCTAGACGCAAGACGGGGGCCAAGGCAAAGGAAATGCGCTGAGACCGCCGGGGGTTCTTGCGACACGTGCGGGAACGCGGCGCCTCGGGCGCTGAAGGCGGCACCGAAACTGCACAATCCGCAGGCAGATCGGATTCGCCGGCCCGCCGGACCTCCCCGCGGGCGGGGGCGAGGGGCTCAGATCAGCTTCAGTCCCTTGAAGCTCGCGTGGCCGTCGCGCCCGACGATGATGTGGTCGTGGACGACGATCCCGAGGGGGCCGGCCGCCGCGACGATGTCCCGGGTCATCTTGATGTCGGCCTGGGAGGGGCTGGGATCGCCCGACGGGTGGTTGTGGACCAGGATCAGGGCGGTGGCCGAGACCTCCAGGGCGCGCCGCACCACCTCGCGGGGGTAGACCGGCGTGTGGTCGACGGTGCCGCGCCCCTGCACCTCGTCGGCGATCAGCCGGTTGCGCTTGTCGAGGAAGAGGATGCGGAACTCCTCCCGGGGCGCGAAGGCCATGGCGGCCCGGCAGTAATCGATCACCGCGCTCCAGGAGGAGAGGAGCGGGCGGTCCGCGACGGCGCCGCGGGCGAGGCGCCGGCCGGCCGCCTCCAGGATCTTCAGGTCCTGGACGACCGAGGCTCCGATGCCGTCGACCTCCAGCAGCCTCTCCGCCGGGGCGCTGATCACCTCGGCGAAACTGCCGAAGCGGGCGATCAGCGCCTTGGCGATCGGCTTCACGTCCCGGCGCGGGATGGAGCGGAACAGTACGAGTTCGAGGAACTCGTAGTCCGGCAGCGTGTCGCCGCTCGCGAACCGGGCGCGCAGGCGATCGCGGTGGCCGTGATAATGCGGCGCGGCCTCGGCGGGGGGCGGAACCGCGGCCTCCGCGAGGGCGCCCGGCCGCTCCGGAGGCGCTCCGCCACCCACGGCGACGCCCTCAGGCGGGCTGGTGCGGGAGGTCGAGGCCCTTCGGCGACAGGGTGAAGATCTCGACCCCCGTCTCCGTCACCGCCACCGTGTGCTCGAACTGGGCCGAGAGCGAGCGGTCGCGGGTGACGGCGGTCCAACCGTCGGAGAGCACCTTCACCTGCGGCCGGCCGAGATTGATCATCGGCTCGACGGTGAAGAACTGGCCGGGCCGCAGCACCACGCTGTAGCTCGGCTCGACGTAGTGCAGAATGGTCGGGGCGTCGTGGTAGATGCGCCCGAGGCCGTGGCCGCAGAAGTCGCGTACCACTGAGCAGCGCTCGGCCTCCGCGAAGGCCTGGATCGCCGCGCCGATATCGGTCGTGGTGGCGCCCGGCTTGATCGCCGCGATGCCGCGCATCATCGCCTCGTGGGTGATCTCGCACAGGCGGGCGGCGCGGCGGGGCACCTCGCCCACATAGGCCATGCGGCTCGAATCCCCGTGCCAGCCGTCGACGATCAGGCAGATGTCGAGGTTGACGATGTCGCCCTCGCGCAGCGGCTTGTCGTTGGGGATGCCGTGGCAGACGACGTGGTTGATCGAGGTGCAGATCGATTTCGGGTAGCCGCGGTAGAACAGCGAGGCCGGGTAGGCGCCGTGATCCATCGCGAAGGTGTAGGCGAGCTTGTCCAGGGCCTCGGTGGTGACGCCGGGCGCCACCGCCTCCATCAGCAGGTCGAGCGCCTCGGCGGTGAGCCGGCCGGCCTTGCGCATGGCCGCGAAGGCCTCGGGACCGTGGATCGGCGGTTCCTGCCGACGGCCGCTCTCGGCCGTCCTCTGCTCGTCGCGACTCATGGAACCGGATCCGGCTTGCTCGGCACGTGGACTTGCGGGCGTGAGGTCGATGTAGGCGCTTCCGAGGCGGAAGCCAAGCGCGCCGCGCGCGAGCGTGCCCTGTCCCACCGTCAGTGCGGATCGACCCAGCGGGTGGAGGCGGCCGGCGCGGCGCGCTCCGCGATGCGGGCGGCCGGCGCCTCGCGGGGAGGGGCCGTCCCGTGCGCGGAGGCGGCGCGGCGGGACGCGACCCGGCGGGGCGCCCGGTGCCGGACGTGGCGGGACCGCGCCCGCGCGGTCTCGCCCCAGGCCGCGCCGACGAGCCCGCCGACCACGGCGCCGATCGGCCCGGCCACCACGGCGCCGGCCACCACGCCGGCGCCGGCCCCGATCGCCGTGCTGCTCTGGGCGGAGGCCGCCTGGGGCGTCGCGAGCGCCGCGGCGAGCAGCACGCGGGTGAGCCAGGTCGTCACGCGGGTCGTCATGGAATCCTCGACGCGTTGCGGGGGCGCAGCCCTCGCAGGCGATCGTGACGGCAGCGGGGCAGGGCTCTCGGCGCGTCAGCAAGGCGCTAGAGGCTGTTATGGCCTCTAGGCGCCCCCGGCGGGAGCGGCTAGAGGGTGGCCCGAGAAGCCAGGCTCCAGGCAGGATCCCCGCGATGGCAGACAAGGCCGTACCCCACTTCCACAACCAGGACGGCGCGCGCGTCATCCACGTCGGGTCGAAGGAGTTCATGTGCATCGGGGCGCTGCCGCCCTTCGACCACCCGCACGTGTTCCTCGACATGGGCGCGGAGAGCGAGATCATCTGCCAGTACTGCTCGACGCTGTACCGCTATCGCCCGGACCTGAAGCCGGGCACCGCCGACCCGGCCGCCAGCGTCTGGGACGACCGCGCCCGCCTTGCCGCCGAATAGGCCCGTCCCGGACCGGCCGGGGCTCGCGGTCGCGGTCGCCGGGGCGGGGATCGGCGGCCTGACGGCGGCGCTCGCCCTGGCGGCGCGCGGCCACGCGGTGACGCTCGTCGAGCGGCGGACCGCCTTCAGCGAGGTCGGGGCGGGGCTCCAGCTCTCCCCCAACGCGAGCCGGATCCTCACCGATCTCGGGCTCGGCCCGGCCCTGCGCCGGGCGGCCACGGAACCGCCGCGGGTGCGCATCCGGGGGCTGGCGAGCGGCCGGGATCTCGGCGAGGTGGCCCTCGGGCCCGCGATGCGCGAGCGCTTCGGCGCGCCCTACTGGGTGATCCACCGGGCCGACCTGCAGACCATCCTGCTCGACGCCGTGCGCGGGCGCCCGGGGATCCGGCTCCTCATGGGCCGCCGGGCGATCGCCTGCGCGGAGGAGGGGGCCGGCGCGCGCCTCACGGTGGAGAGTGCGGGCGGCCGGGCCGAGACCCTGGACGCCGACCTCGTCGTCGCGGCCGACGGCATCCGCTCGACCCTGCGCGCGCGGCTGGACCGCCGCCCCCTCAGGCCGGCCGGCGTGGCGGCGTGGCGCGCGACGCTGCCGCGCGCCCTGGCGCCGGAGGCCCTGCGGGGCGACGAGACCGGCCTCTGGCTCGGGCGCGGCCGCCACGTGGTCCACTACCCGATCGCCGGCGGCGACCTGATCAACCTCGTGGCGGTGCTGCCCGACGCCCGGGACGAGGCGGATTGGGGGCTGCCCGGCGACCCGGCCCGGCTGCGGGCGGCCTTCGCGGACGCCGCCGAACCGCTCGCCGGCCTCCTCGCCCGCCCGGAGACGTGGCTGCTGTGGACGCTGGCGGACCGGCCGGCGGCAAGGCGCCTGGCCGGGGGGCGCCTCGCGCTGCTCGGCGATGCGGCCCATCCGGTGCTGCCCTTCCTGGCGCAGGGGGCGGCGCTGGCGATCGAGGACGCGGCGGTGCTCGCCGCCGCCCTCGGGGCGGCCCCGGTCCCGGAGGCGCTGGCGGCCTACGCGGCCGCCCGCCGACCCCGGGCCCGGGCGGTACAGGACGCGGCGCGGCGCAACGGGCGCGTCTACCACGCGGGCGGGCTCGTGGCCGCGGCGCGCGACGCGGTGATGCGGCGCCTCGGCCCCGCCCGGATGACGGAGCGCTACGCGTGGCTCTACGGTTGGACGCCATCCGGCGCTTGATCTGCGCCCCGCCGCCGGAGTAACCCGGACGGGCGCGGACGTGGCGGAACCGGTAGACGCACGAGACTTAAAATCTTGCGGCCGCAAGGCCGTGCGGGTTCGAGTCCCGCCGTCCGCACCACCTCTCGGCGCTGCGTCGCGGATCCCGCCGGCCGGGACGCGCCCGTTCAACGCCGACCCCAGGCCGTGTGATGGCGCACACCGTGGAATGCGCTCGGCGCGCCCATGTCGCATCGTTGGGCCGCGCGATGCGGCTGTCCGGGCGGCCAACGGCTTCGCCCGGCCCAGATCATCGAGAGACCAATGCGAGATCTCTGTCGGTTTCTGATCCACAAATCCTAGAGTGATTACGGATCTCTGACTGTTTTTTATTTCTGCTGAGATCAAAACCGACTTGAACTGATCTTTTCATGCGGTCAAATGATTGATTATTTTTGAAATTTATGACTGATACAAGTAGTTGCGTTATCAAATCACTCAAATCAAATACGGCTCACGGTTCCCAAATCGCGGCGTATTCGATCCATCACAGCAACACATCAGCCTCATTCATCGTGAGACGTCCATCTTTTCGGCGGCCAGCGGCGTCGAATACGATACGCTTGGGGCGCAGCCCGGGTCCAATAACTCGACCAGCTTCCGAACTCCTTAATCCGACGTTTGGAAGTCCAAATTTCAAGATACTAACATACGTCAGCCATCCCGCCTGTCAGTCCGCGGCATTCACAGGGCCGAGACCGCCTGCGTAGTGCACAACTCTGCCCACTTCGCGCCCAAAAGCTTGCAGAGTGTTTAATGATGGCTTAATGTGCCATATCGGTGAGGTCACAATCGGAGAGCTTACAGCATCATCTGTAAGTTGTTGGCGACACCTGCAGGCTCAGACCGCCCGCAGATGAGACAGGCTTGCGAAGAACGGCTCGAGAGCGACGCCATACGACTTGCTCCGAGTTGATAAAAACTCCGATCCCCAACGTCTGGACACAATCCCGGCCGCGGCACTCCAGTGTCGTCGCCATGCATGCCTCAACTATCAGTTGCAGGGGAGTATCGACGTGGGCAACATCGATCGACGCATTCTCGGTCTCTACGCAGGGTTGGTGAGCAACAAGACCAACACCGACGACGACGCGCTCGCAGCCCTCGGACCCGACGGACTCGCGCCGGGCCAGGACCTGACCGACTGGGCACTGCTCCCGCCGCTGCCCTACGAGCCGGCGGACACCGCCTTCGGATCCGGCAAGGCGCCCGAGCAGGCGCCGCTACCCGCGCTCTCCGCCAAGGCGGCAGCGCCCGGACCGGACACCGCGCCCGCCATCGCCGGGGCCCCGGGAGTTGCCGCGCCCGAGGCCGGTCACCCGGAGGTCGCGCCCGCCGACCCGGCCCAGCCGCCGAGCTTCGGCGCGTCCGTCGGCCCGGCCGCCGCCGGCGACCCGGTCGCCCCGTCGCTGCTTCCCGTCGAGGCCGCGCCGGTCACCTCCGCCCCCCCGGTGGCTGGGACGACCAAGGCCAGCGGCGACGGCGCGGCCGCCTCCGCCGGTGGAGCCGACGTCGCCGCCATCCTGGCGCCCGCCGCCTCCAATCCCACGGCGGCGCAGGATGCCGGGACCGAGTCCGACAGTGGGGCCGCTTCCGCGGCGCAGCAGGACGTGTTCCCGGTGCCGCAGCAGTCGGCCGAAGCGGCGACGCTCTCGCCCGACGCGGCGGCCGCCCTGATCACCGGCGACGCGCCGCAGGATGACGCCACGGGGCCCGACAAGCCCGATCAGCCCATCGCGGCGAGCGACCCGGGCCTGTTCGCAGATGGCCCCAAGGATGACGGCACCGCAACCAATCCGTCGACCTCGGCCGGGCTGCACATCAACCTCATCGCGGACGACAACAACGTCAACGCGCCGGCCGGGTGGGCCGCGGCCGTCCGCCAGGCGGCCGACATCATCGAGCAGAATTTCAGCGACCCGGTCACCATCAACCTCCGCTACGGCTACGGCTCATTCCGCAACGTCATCGACAACAGCCTGACCGGATCGGGCGGCGCCTACGCCAACAGCGACGCCGGGACGACCGGGAACTACACGACCGTGACGGGCTGGCTCGTCAACGACCGCACCACCGCCGACGATTTCAGCTCGTACAACGCCCTGCCGAACAACAGCTCGTCCTTCCCCGGCGGCGCGAACAACTTCTACGTCCCGAACGGGGAACTCAGGGCGCTCGGCCAACTCGCCAACAACTCGACCATCGACGGCTCCGTGGCTTTCGGAACGGGGATCAGCCTCAGCAACATCATCCCGGTCGCGCTGCACGAGATCACCCACGCGATCGGGCGCCTGACGATGCACTACACGCCGGGCGGCCTTCCGGTCATCGCCGACTGGTTCCGCTTCGGCTCGGCCGGCAACTTCCAGTGGACGGAGGGAAGCAGCAGCGCGTCGCCCTCGTATTTCTCGATCGACAACGGTGCGACGCGCCTGTTCGACTTCGGGCAAACGTCCGACTACAGCGACTATCTGAATTCCGGCGTGCAGGGCAGCGACGATCCGTTCAACGAATTCTACAGCGGCAGCACCCTGCACTCGCTGACCACGGCCGACCTGCGGGAGATGGACGTCATCGGCTTCAACCGGGTCGACGACTACGTCCAGAACCACACCACCACGGGCGTGATCGCCGTGAACGGTTCGTCGACCGGCACGATTTCGCCGGGCGGCGACCACGACTGGTTCCGCGTGACGCTGGCGGCCGGCACGCATTACCGGTTCGACGTGCGGGGCTCTGCCGATGGGGGCGGGACCAACCCGGATCCCACCCTCAGCCTCTACGACGGCGCCAGCAACCTGATCGCCAGCGACGACGATTCGGGGGTCGGCCTGAACGCGAGGCTGTTCTACACCCCGACCTCGTCCGGGACCTACTACCTCGACGCTGGCGCCTTCGGTAGCAACACCGGCACCTACACGGCGTCGGTGACCACGGACGACTACGACAACACGCCCCTGACCACCGGCTCCGTTGCGGTCGGCGGCAGCGCGAACGGGAGTATCGAGGTTGCGGGCGACGAGGACTGGTTCCGGACGCAGCTCGTCGCCGGCCACAACTACGTCATCAACCTCCGGGGCAGCCCGACCGGCGCCGGGACCCTGAGCGACCCGGTCCTCACCCTCTACAACAGCGCAGGCGCGACGCTGACATCGAACGACGACGGCGGCTTCGGGCTCGAGTCGCAGCTCGCCGTGCACGCCAATTCCAGCGGCACCTACTACCTCGGCGCGCGGGGCTTCTCGACGCGGACCGGAACCTACCGTCTCGAAGTCAGCGACACCGGCACGACGAGCCGGTTCGAGTCGCCCCACGCGGGCCTTGCCGCCCTGACGCAGAACAACGGCGGCTGGACCACCGAGGACCGCTACCCCCGCGTCCTCGCCGATGTGAACGGTGACGGGCAGAAGGACATCGTCGCCTTCGGCGAGACCGGAATCTACGTGGCGCTCGCCACCGGCGGCGGCAATTTCGCCACCCCGACCTACACCCCCTCCACCTTCACCCCGAGCGGCGGCGGCTGGACCAGCGACACCATCTACCACCGCGAGGTCGCCGACGTGAACGGCGACGGCAAGGCCGACATCGTCGGCTTCGGCAATGCCGGCGTCTACGTCGCGCTCGGCAACGGCGACGGCACCTTCGGGGCCGAGACCTTCGCGGTCGCCAATTTCGGCGCCAGCAACGGCTGGACGTCCCAGGACCGCTACCCGCGCCACCTCGTGGACGTGAACGGCGACGGCAAGGCCGACATCGTCGGCTTCGGCGAGAACGGCGTCTACGTCTCCCTGGCCACCGGCGGCGGCAACTTCGCGGCCCCGACCTTCACGCCCTCGACCTTCACGCCGAGCGGGGGCGGCTGGACGAGCGACACCACCTACCACCGCGAGCTCGGCGACGTGAACGGCGACGGCAAGGCCGACATCGTGGGCTTCGGCGAGGCGGGCACCTACGTGGCGCTGGGCAACGGCGACGGCACCTTCGGGCCGGAGACCCTCGCGGTGTCGAATTTCGGGGAGGGCAGCGGCGGCGGCTGGTCCTCGCAGGACCGCTACCCGCGCCACCTCGCGGACGTGAACGGGGACGGCAAGGCCGACATCGTGGGCTTCGGCGATGCCGGGGTGTACGTGTCCCTGGCCACCGGGGGCGGCAACTTCGCGGCGCCGACCTTCGAGCTGGGCGATTTCGGCGCGACGGCGGGCGGCTGGAGCAGCGACGACAGCTACCGGCGGGTGCTGGGGGACGTGACCGGGGACGGGCGGGCCGACATCGTCGGCTTCGGCGCCAGCAACGTCCTGGTCGCAGCCTCGCACGACTACTTCGCGGTGGGCTGAGCGGAGCGCCGCGGCGGCGGCCGCCGCCACCGAGAGAACGGGCGGGCTCCGATCGCGACGCGGTCGGAGCCCGCGCCTCGTGGAAGGCCCCGCGCGAGCACGCCGCGTCCCGGCCCTATCCGGCCCATCCGAAAGAGGCTACGTCTTCCGAGAGATGTCGCGGGCGAGGCCGGCCGCGATCGACGGGCCGAAGGCGCGACCATGACGGCAGCGGAGATCGAGGCCCTGACGAAAGCCCGGGAGCAGCTCGCCCGGAGCCGGCTCGCCCTGGCCCGGACCGTCGCCGCCTCCCAGGTCCTCGACCTCCCCAGCGTCCAGGCCCTCACGACCGTGATCGCCGCCATCGAGAGCATCGATCGCGTGCTCCTAGATTCCGGGCACCCCTACATGCCGGGCTCGCTCTTCGAGGACGCCGCGTCCTAGAGCAGTATCCGATCACGTTGCAATCGGACGCTGCTCTGGGTCTGTGAATTTTTGCGCATTCCCTGCGACGAACCGGCATCCACTCTGTCGGAAAATGCTCTCGAGGCTGCCACGGCCCGGGAGGAGCGCAGCGCGGCCGGAACGAAGCGGTCCCGGCCGGGTTGTCGGCTCGGCCTCACGCAGATCACGGCAGGGTGATGAACCGACCCGACACGGCCGTCCGCGCGAAGCGGGACAGCATCGTCACCCTCGTCCTCGACGCCGTGGCGCAGACCAGCGACCTCGTGACGATGCATCTCGACCTGCTCGGGGCCGAGCTCGACGGGATCGGGCGGAGCCTCAGGCTCGTGGTCTCCTCCGTCGGCGGCGTCGTGACCCTCCTGTGCTGCGGGGGCTTTCTGCTGCTGATGGCGGCCGTCAAGGCGCTCGCGTGGCTGACCGGGTCGGAGGTGCTGGGCGCCATCCTGGTCGCGGCGCCGTTCGCCGCCGCGGCGGTCGGCCTCGCCGCCTGGGGGATCGGCAAGATGCACGCGGTCGGGCACCGGGCGCGCTGAACCGCGATCGCCTCGCGGTCGCCTGCGGGATGCCCTACCGGGTGTTTCGGACCTGACCGACGCGGCGAGATTCCCGATGCACGACCCCATCGCCTTCCTGGGCACCCTGGAGCCCGACGACGAGGCGGCGTTCCTCGCGGCCCTGGCCGCGGCGCTGCCCGAGGAGACCATCCGTCCCTTCGCGCAGCTGAGCGCGACCGAGCGGGAGACCGTCGCGATCGCGATCGTCGCCAATCCCGATCCCGGAACGGTCGCGCGGCTGCCGCGCCTCGCCTGGATCCAGAGCCTCTGGGCGGGCGTCGAGCGCCTCGTGCGCGATCTCGGGCCGACGGGCGTGCCGATCGTCCGCCTGGTCGATCCGGAACTCGCCCGAACCATGGCCGAGGCGGTCCTCGCCTGGACCTACTTCCTGCAGCGCGACATGCCCGCCTATCGCCGCCAGCAGGAGTCCGGGCTCTGGCACCCGCGCCCCTACCGGGCGCCCGCCGAGATGACGGTCGGGCTGCTGGGCCTCGGCGCGCTCGGGACCGCCGCCGCGCACCGGCTCGACCAGGCGGGATTTCAGGTCGCCGCCTGGACCCGCACGCCCCGGTCGGCCCCCGCCCCGCTGACCGCCGACCGGGCGTTCAGCGGGGCGGAGGGCCTCGCGCGGCTGCTCGGGCTGAGCGACATCGTGGTCTGCCTCCTGCCGCTCACGGCGGAGACGCGCGGCCTGCTGGATGCGCCGCGATTCGCCGCCATGCGGCCGGGAGCCGCCCTGATCAATGTCGGGCGCGGCGCGATCGTCCGGACCGACGCGCTCCTCGCGTCCCTCGATGCCGGGCACCTCTCGCACGCGGTGCTCGACGTGTTCGAGGTCGAGCCCCTTCCCGCGACCTCACCCCTGTGGCGGCACCCGGGCGTGACGGTCCTGCCGCACGTCACCGGCCCGACGACGCCCCGCACGGCGGCGGCCGTCGTCGCGCAGAACGTCCGCGCCTACCGGACGACCGGACGGGTGCCCCCGGCCGTGGACGTCACGCGGGGCTACTGATCCGCCTGTCGGTCAAAGCGGATCAGGTGAGGATCCGCCTGGTTGCGGCCTCCTCCTGTCCGGATCGCCTCGTGGCGCCGCACGCGTCCGGCCGGGGCGGAGCGTGATCCCGCAGGCCGCAGGGCCGCCCCGCGGGACGGCGGCTATCGCGGCCCGGCGGGTCCCGCCGCCGGGAGCGGCAGACCGACCGAGTCGGCGGCGGCCTGGGAGCGGGCGTTCCGCAGCCACCAGCCCCAATCCTCCGGGACGAGCGAGAAGGGATCCGGGTGGCCGAGTTCCCGCGCCGCCCAGACCGGCCAGTGCGGATTGGCGAGGGCGGGACGGCCCAGGAAGACGAGGTCGATGAGGTCCTGGCGGATCGCCCGGTCGGCCTCCGCCGGGACGCCGAGGTTCCAGCTCACGCCCACCGGAATGCCGACCTCGCGCCGGACGCGCGCCCCGCGCTCGACCATGAACGACATCCGTCCGAAGGGTGGATCCGTCATCTCGTCGGTGTTGAAGCCGAGGCTGAGGTCGGCGAGGTCGAGCCCGTGCTCGCGCATCATCGCGATCGCCACCACCGCCTCGTCGAACTGCACGCCGCGCGCGTTGAGGTCGTCCGACCCCAGCCGCATCGTCAGCGGCAACCGCTCCGGCCAGACCGCCCGCACCGCGTCGAGGGCCTCCAGGTGGAAGCGCAGCCGGTTCTCGAGGGAGCCGCCGTAGCGATCGGTGCGCCGGTTGGCGATCGGCGAGAAGAAGCTCGCGCCGAGATAGCCGTGCGCGAAGTGCATCTCCAGCCAGCGGAAGCCCGCCTCCAGGGCGCGCCGGGCGGCCTGCGCGTAGGCGCGGTGGAGGTCGTGGATCTCCGCGACGGTGAGTTCCTCGACCGGCTGGGTGAACTTGCCGCCGTAGGGGATCGGCGAGGGGCCCTTCACCTGCCAGCCCTCGGGATGGTCGGGCGGGAGCTGGATGCGCCCGAGCCAGGGGCGCGTCTCCGAGCCCTTGCGGCCCGTATGGCCGAGCTGGATCGCCGGCACCCCGCCCATCTCCGTGACGATGGCGCAGACCCGGGCGAGGCCCTCGACCTGCGCGTCGTCGTAGATGCCGCCGCAATGCACCGTCGTCCGGCCCTCCGGCACGATCGCGAGCTGCTCGGGGAAGACGAGCCCGAAGCCGCCCGCCGCGCGCGAGCCGTAGAGCATCACGTGGAAGTCGCTCATGTGCCCGTCGCGGGAGCGGTGCATGGTCATGGGCGACATCGCGATGCGGTTGCGCAGCGTGACGTCCTTGAGCGTGAAGGGGCTGAACAGGTCGGGCATCCGGCACCTCGGGCATGGGCGGGCGCCCGGGCGGCGCCCGCCGACGGGCCTTGAGGGAAGGCAGAGTGGTGCACGATCCCGCCGCGCGCCAGACCGTCTCCCGCCATGCCCGCCCGGGCGCGCAACCACCGGGCCGCGCCAACTCTTGTTAACGAACGCCGCGCGCAACGACCGGCGAGGGAGACACGCCCATGACCACGATGACGGCGCAGACCGGCCGACCCGCGGGCACGCGGCCACCCGAGGGCCCGGCCGAGGCCGTCGGCGGCCTCGCGCGGCTCGGCATCCGCTTCACCGCCTGGGCCGAGCGCTGGTTCCCGGACGCCTTCATCTTCGTCGCGATCGCCGTCGTGATCGTGGCGCTCGGCGCCCTGGCCATCGGCGCCCCCGCCTCCGCGGTCGCCAAGAGCTTCGGGGACGGGTTCTGGAGCCTGATCCCCTTCACGATGCAGATGGCCTTCGTGACGATCGGCGGCTACGTCGTGGCCACCGCGCCGCCGGTGCAGGCGATGATCGATCGCCTCGCCCGAATCCCGCGCACGGGGCGGGGGGCGGTGGGCCTCGTCGCCATCGCGACCATGCTGTCGTCCTTCCTCAGCTGGGGCCTCAGCCTGATCTTCGGCGGCCTCCTCGCGCGGGCGCTGGCCCGTCGGACCGAGCTGCGCATGGATTACCGCGCGGCCGGCGCCGCGGCCTATCTGGGCCTCGGCGCGACCTGGGCGATGGGCCTGAGTTCCTCGGCCGCCCAGCTCCAGGCCAATCCGAAGAGCCTGCCGCCGAACGTGCTGCCGATCACCGGCGTGATCCCCTTCACCGAGACGATCTTCCTCTGGCAGTCGATGCTGATCGCCCTCGTCCTGTTCGGGCTCTCGGTCGTGATCGCCTACGTGTCGGCCCCGTCCCCGGCCGGCGCCGTCACCGCGCAGGATCTCGGTGTGGACGTCGCGGCCCGGGAGGAGCGGCGCGGTCCACCGGCGCAGCCCGGCGAGACGCTGGAGCACTGGCCGCTCCTGACCCTCTTCCTGGTCCTCATCGCGGGCGGCTGGATCTGGCAGGAATTCGCGCGGCAATCCTGGATCGTCGCGATCTCGAACCTGAACACCTACAACCTGTTGTTCCTCACCCTCGGCCTCCTGCTCCACTGGCGCCCGCGGCGCTTCCTGGACGCGGTCGCCCGGGCGGTCCCGGCCACCTCCGGCGTCCTGATCCAGTTTCCTCTCTACGCCGCGATCAGCGCGATCCTCACCGGGGCCAAGAACCCGGCGGGCGACACGCTGTCGGAGGCGATCAGCCACGCCTTCGTGAGCGTCAACACGGCCGGCACCTACCCGCTCTCGATGGGCGTCTACTCGGCCGTGCTCGGCTTCTTCGTGCCCTCCGGCGGCGGCAAGTGGCTGCTGGAGGCGCCCTACGTGATGCAGGCGGCCAACGAGCTGAAGGTGCATCTCGGCTGGGCCGTGATGATCTACAACGCCGCCGAGGCGCTGCCGAACCTCATCAACCCGTTCTGGATGCTGCCGCTGCTCGGCATCCTCGGCCTCAAGGCGCGCGACATCGTCGGCTTCAGCTTCCTGCAACTCCTCGTCCACCTGCCGGTGGTGCTGTTCCTGCTCTGGGCCCTGGCCTTCACGCTGACCTATCACCCGCCCGTCCTGCCGTGAGGAGCGCGGGCGCCGGTCACGCGCCGAGGACCGCGGACAGGCGGGCCACCGCCTCGCGGGCCAGGGACGGGCTGATGGCGAAGCAGAGGCGGAGGAACCCCTCGCCCGCCGGGCCGAAGGCGGTGCCGGGCGCGACGCCGACCTTCGCCTCGCGCAGGAGACGGAGCGCGAGGTCGAGGCTCGGCTCCCGGCCCGCCACGTGGACCATCAGGTAGAAGGCACCGTCCGGCACCGCGACGGTGACGCCGGGCAGGCGCGACAGGCCCGAGACCAGGATCTCGCGGGCCTCCGCGCAGCGCCCGACCATGGTGCGGATGAAGCCGTCGCCCTCGTCGAGGGCGGCGACGGCCGCGTGCTGGACGAAGGTCGGGATCGAGGTCGTGTTGTACTGGCCGAGCTTGGCGAAGGTCGGGGCGAGGCCGGCCGGGAAGACCAGCCACCCCGCGCGCCAGCCGGTCATGGCCCAGTTCTTCGAGAAGGTGTTGGTGACGATCAGGCGGTCGTGCTCGGTGCAGATCTGCAGGAAGGACGGCGCGATGGCGTTGCCGTAGGTGAAGTGCGCGTAGACCTCGTCCGACAGGATCCACAGGCCGCGGGCGCGGGCGAGGTCGCGCAGGGCCGTCATCTCGGCCTGAGGCATGATCCAGCCGGTCGGGTTCGAGGGCGAGTTCACCACCAGCACCCGGGTGCGCGGGGTCAGCGCCGCCTCGATGTCCGCCAGCGGCAGGCCGAAGCGCCCGTCGGGCATCACCCGGTAGGGCACCGTCACGGGCACGCCGCCCGCGATGCGAACCGCCTCGGCGAGGTTCGGCCAGGCCGGGGAGGGGATCACGACCTCGTCGCCGGGCTCCAGGAGCGCCTGCGCGGCCTGCATGATCGCGTTCATGCCGCCCGCCGTGACGGCGAAGCGCTCGGGCGGGACGGCGACGCCCCAGTGGCGGGCATGGTAGGCGCTCAACGCCTCGCGCAGGCGCGGCAGCCCGAGCGAGGTGGCGTAGCGCGTGTGGCCGTCCAGCATGGCCCGGTGCGCCGCCTCGACGATGAAGGGCGGCGTCGGCAGGTCGCCCTCGCCGATCCACAGCTTCACCACCTCGGGGTCGTCCCGCCCGCGATCCGCCACGAGGCCGATCTGGCTCGTGCCGAGGCCGAGGATGCGCGGGGAGAGGTCGGCGGCGCGGTCGGCCGCCGGCGCGGGAAGGTCCGCAAGGCTCATGGCTGGGATCGGTTCCTGGTTCGGGATGCCGCCGGGCGGCGGCGAGGCGCACGCGTCCGACGCCTTGCGTCGGTCGGGGCGCGTCGCGGGGCCGGTGCATGCAGGATGCGAGCCGGCCGCGCGAGAGAGGGGTCAGGCGGGCGTGAGCACGTGGATCACCCGCGAGGCGACGAGGTCCTTCGTGCGCGCCGCGTAGGCCGCCATGTGCGGCGCGGCCGCGTGCGCCCGCAGGGCGTCGAGGCTGGCCCAGGTCTCGATCACGACGAAGCTGTCCGGCCCGAGCGGCGTCTGCAGCGGCCCCACCCCCTGGGCGTCGATGGCCGGCGCGTAGGCGATGCAGCCGTCCTCGGCGTGGACCGCCGGCATATTGGCGCGAAAGGCCTCGAGCACCGCCTCCCGCTGGCCGGGTTTGGTGGTGATGATGGCGAGGACGTGGATCACGGCGATTCCTCCGATTCGGGGTCGACAGGGTGAGGGTCCCGGCGGCACCGATCAACGGATCGGCGCGGCGTCGGGCCCGCGATGGGGGCGCAGGGTCAGTCGCCAGCGGATGGCGGCGCCCCGCAGCACGAAGCCCGCCGCCGTGCCGATCAGGGCCGGCCAGGGATCGGTCAGACCCGCCGCGACAAGAACCACGAACAGGCCCGCCGCGGCCAGCGCCGCCGTCACGTAGAGCTCGTGCCGGATCAGCACCGAGGGCACGCCGGCCGCGACGTCGCGGATCACGCCGCCGAGGCAGGCCGTGGTGATCCCGGCCGCGGCGGCCGAGATCGGCGCGACGCCGAATTCCAGCGCCTTGCCGGCCCCGTAGACCGCGTAGGCGGCGAGGCCGGCGGCGTCGAGCCATTCGAGGGCGCGCTGCGGCCACCAGCGCAGGGGCAGCGCCCAGGCCGCGACGGCCACGAGGAGGCAGAGGACCACCGGGGCGGGGTCCCGCATCCAGAAGACCGGCGCGCCGATCAGGAGGTCGCGCAGCGTGCCCCCGCCCGTCGCCGTGACGAGGGCGAAGAAGCAGGCGCCGACGATGTCGAGCCGCTTGCGGATGGCCGCGAGCGCGCCGGAGGCCGCGAACACGGCGAGGCCGGCGACGTCGAGCCAGGGCAGGAGCGTGGCGAGGGCGATCGGCCCGGCGGTCACTCCCCCGCCTCCCGCAGCCGCGGCAGGAACCACGCCAGCAGCCCGATGGCCGGCAGGAAGGAGCAGAGCCGGTACACGGCGTCGATGCCGTAGCGGTCGGCGAGCGCCCCGAGGATGGCCGCCGCGAGGCCGCCCAGGCCGAAGGTCAGGCCGTAGAAGAAGCCGCCGACCAGCCCGACCCGGCCCGGCATCAGTTCCATGGCGTAGATCAGGATCGCCGCGAAGGCGCTCGACATGATCAGGTTGATGACGATCGTGAGGTCGCCCGTCCAGAACAGGCCGGCATAGGGCAGGGCGAGGGTGAAGGGCAGCGCGCCCAGGATCGAGAACCACAGGATGCGGTTGCGGCCGATCCGGTCGCCCAGGATGCCGCCGCCGAGCGCGCCCAGCGCCGAGGAGGCCAGGAACAGGAACAGCATGACCTGGGATTGCTGGATCGAGAGGCCGAACCGGCCCATCAGGTAGAAGGTGTAGAAGGACGAGAAGCTCTGGGCGTAGGCGTTCTTCGAGAACAGCAGGATGATGAGGATCGTGAAGGGCACGACGACCGCCGCGCGGGGGCGCCCCGGGATCGGCCCGGCGGCGCCGGCCGCCGCCTTGGCCGGGCGCGGGGGCGCGATCTGCGCGTAGCGCCCGGCCGTCCAGGCCATCAGCCCCATGGCGGCCAGGGCCGCGATGGAGAACCAGCCCAGGCTGTGCTGGCCCAGCGGCACGATGATGAAGGCCGCCAGCAGCGGCCCGAGGGCACCGCCCGCCTGGCCGCCCACCTGGAAGATGCCCTGCGCCAAGCCCTGCCGCCCGCCCGAGGCGTTGCGCGCCATGCGGGTCGCCTCGGGATGGAAGATCGAGGAGCCGAGGCCGACGCAGGCCGAGGCGGCGAGCAGCAGCCCGTAGCTGCCGGCGAAGGCGAGGCCGAGCAGACCCGCCAGGCTGAAGGCCATGCCGACGATCATCGAGTGCGGCATCGGGTGCTTGTCGGTGTAGAAACCGACGGCCGGCTGCAGGAGCGAGGCCGCGAGCTGGAAGGTGAGCGTGATCAGCCCGATCTGGATGTAGTCGAGCCCGTAGGTCTCCTTGATGATCGGGTAGATCGCCGGGATCAGCGACTGGATCATGTCGTTGAGCAGGTGGGTCACGCTGAGGGCCACCAACACCGAGAGGGTGGCCTGGCGGGGCGGACTCAGTGCGGCGACGGCGCTCATTGGACGTTCGCTCCCCCTGAAGCGGCGTCGACGTTCCGTCGCTCCGGGGCCTTCGGCCCCGCACTGCCGCATCGCGTGATTGGTCTTCGGCCGAACTGGCCGGCGCATGTGTCCCCGGCCCGGCGCGCCGACGCAAGCGCCAAGATCGCGGTGCATGATTGCGTCGGCCGCAGGCCCCGTGACCCTGACGGGTCGGACCGCGTCCGCGCGTCGTTCACGGCAAGACGGCCCGCGGCCGCCTCGCGGGACAAGCATCGCCCCGATTCCGAGTTCCCCACTCTTGCCGGTAAGTGCGTGACCCGACATCGGACGTCAGTTTCCGCCCGAATTCCGGTGGAACATCGGCAGAAAACGAAACTTGTCCCGTCATCCCACCCGAACAGGATGATGCGATGCGCTTCCTCGTACTTTGCGCGACCTCGGCGTGCGTTTCCACTTTGCTCCTTGGCGGCACCGTCTCGGCGCAGACTGCCGCACCGATGAGACCCGACGTGGAATCGACGGGATCGACCGTCACGGTCCAGCCGAACACGACCGGCAACGATGTCGACGTGGTGATCGCCCGCGGCGCCACCGGGGCGGACACGATCACGACCGACTCGGCGGCCGGCAGCAATGCGCGCCTGCCGGAGCGCCGGATCCCGAACGGGAGCGCGAGCGGCGCCGGCGGCCAGTAGGGTAGGCACCCATCCCGGCGCAGCTGCGGGTTCACGCGTCGCTGTCCGACACCGAGCGGTTGAGGGTGAAGCCCGATCTCCCCTCCCCGCAAGCTTGATCGCTCTCGGGCAAGCCCGAGAGCGACTGGGGATAAGAGATCGCGGCTCATTCTCGATCGGGTCGGGTCGGAATGGGAAACGTGAGCCCGCGAGCCCGTACGGGGGAGGGGATCCCGCACCTCACCGTGCGGCCACCGGTCACCCGCCGCCGCAGGACGCTTTTCACGTCCCACGCAACATGTGCGCACACGGCCGGCTGCCACCGAGGGGGACGGGGGCGGATCCCCCGGCATCCGCGCTGCCGAGTGGAGCGCGCCGCCGCCTCGACGGAATCGCGGCTCAAGGGAGCCGGCCGCAGCCGGAGTCTCGGCGTCCTTCGATTGAGGCCGTGGTCCGCTTCCTGTATAGCCGGTCGATACACGCCGAGAGTTCCTCACCGCGGGTCCCGGCCGTTGGGTCAAGCGGCTCGCGAGAGGCCCCAACGCCGCCGATCGAGGGACGTCACCCGCCTCCGGACGGACGAGGAACGTGGCACGATCGCCTTTGAACGGAATGCCTCATCGTCAGGCGAGAGGTTCCGTTGGGAAGGCCCTCCGCGCTGAACACCGAAGCAGCGGGAATGGTCATGAACGTAGACGTGTTGTTCTCCTGCATCTTCGCAGAAGATATCGATTTCCTGAAGCTCTACATTCAGAATTTCCTGCACTTCACCGACGACGCCTGCGGCCTCGTGATCAACCTGGGCCGGGATGACGACCTGTCGCCGCTCGGAGACGTCCCCCCGCGAATCCGCATTCATGTCGGGGCCACACCTCGGAGCAAGGTCGGGCCGACGCTGCTGATCGGCCACCTGGAGAACCTCGACCTTGCCGAGAGGCAGGGCAGCACCTTCGCGTATTTCTGCACGCTGGCCTCGAACGCCCTGTTCGTGCGCAGGACGCGGGCCTGCGACATCCCCGGTGCGATGACCCTCGGTGCCGGCGACCCCTTCGCCTGCAGCATCGATCGCCTCCCGGACGATTGGCACTGGCCGAGCGTCGCGAGCGACACCGCCTTCGTCGCGTATTGCCGCTCCGCCGGGTTCGCGTCGCTGCGCATGTCGCAGATCGAGGGCCTGTGCGCGTCGCGGTCCGATTGGAACCGCATCGCCGCGCATCGTCCGTTCCTGGACGACGCCGCCCGGAGGGAGGTGCAGACCTTCCCGTACGAGGAGATCCTGCCGGCCACCGTGCTGACGGCGCACCCGACCGTGCGATTCGGCATCCTCTGCTACAATTTCTGGGAACGGTTCGCGACCAGCGGCGGCGCGGTGCGGTTCGACGACCTGTTGCGGCCGGCCGAGAGCCGGGATGCCCCGTCCTCGATGCGGGGGACCCGGGTCTGCGCCATGAAGCGCTTCCAGCGCGACCCGGCGGATCCGCTCACGGCCTTCCTCTGCGGCAGTGGTGCGGCCGCGCATCTCGACGCGATCCACGACATCGCCTCACGCGGGCCGGACGATCCTGTCGGGCTCTTCTACCGGGAAGCGCTGCAAGCCCTGCTCACCCACCGCGAGGCCGTCGACCTGTTCTCGCTCTGGAGGGCGAACGGGTCGGCGGAGGCGATCTGCCTCTACGCCGACGCGGCCTGCCCGCCAGCCCGGCGGATCGAGGCGCTGCCGGCGCCGGCCGGGAACGCCGCCCCCTACCTCTATTTCGAGGGCGTAACGGACGTCTACGGCATCGCCATCGACGTGGCGTGGGACGGCCGCTCCCACGTCCTGAGGTCGCGGTGCCGCCCCGCCGGATCCGGCGGCGATCTCGGGATCATCGTCGCCTATCTCTACGTGCCCGCCTATGCCGCGACCGGCAGCACCGTCATCGTGACCGCGCGGAGCATCGACCGGTCCGGCGCCGCAATCCCCGCTCTCGGGCGACTGACCTACTGCTACAAGGGGCAGTACGCGGTGCTGCAGGAACTCGCCGACCCGGCGGAGGCTCTCGACGCGCCCGCTCCCGACCGCAAGACCTTCCGCGGGGACCTGCCGATCGCCGCCGTGGACGGCAGGAGCGAGGTCTATGTCGGGGTGCCGATCGTGTCCGGCATCGAGGCGGAATTTCGCGTCGCGGTGCGGCGGTCGCCGATCCCGGACGCCGGCTGACCGCGGTCGCGGCCCTCTTGCGCGTGTCACCTGCACCGCCCGGGATGCGGCGCGATCCGCGGCACCCCGGTCCCGCAAGCCCTCGCCGAAGGTCGGCGGGGCGAGGTGCCGGCCCATGACCCCGCGCCATCGTCAGTGATCGGCCTCGACTCGTCTTGGCGGGTGAGGCGAGATGGGCCGATGCGTCCGGCTGCACAGCCGCCCTTGCCCAAGGGGATCTCGGCGGACCTTCCGGAAGATGCGGTCTCACTCCGCGTATCGTCTTGGCCAATGGCGCGAAACGGGATAAGGGATCGTTCATCGGGCCGCGATGGCCTGCACACGCCTGAGCGAACGCTCGGTCAATCAAAAGACCAATTGTCCGAATGCACGACGTGAAGACGGCGGTATCGTCATGCCCGTAGAGATGGCGATAGCATCGGAGGGGCCGCATATCACGGCGCCGCATTACGCATTCGTCGTTCTCGACCGGCTGGTGCAGAATCTGAACCTGTCGGCAGCGAGCCGACACCACGTGGTCCTCTCCGAGCGCGACCTCGCGGCGCTGCAGGGCTTCGAAGATTCCGAGACTGGCCCCGCGAACGACCCGCGTTTCCTGGCCCGCCCGGTGATCGGGATCGTCCTGGACCGAGCCTTCACCGAGGCTCACCCGGAGGCGATCGGCAGGCTGCGGCAGATCGCGCCGAGGATCGACGGCACCGACGCGATCTACGACGCCTCCGCGGGTGTCGACGGCATCCTCGACTGGCAGCTCAGCCGGACCCTCGGGCTCTCGGGGCGGTTCCTGGCGGATCTCAGCGCCGGCCACGTCGAGGCGGGGCGGCTGCAGCAGATCGTCTACGAGCAGTTCGAGGCGCTGCAGGAGGCGCAGCGCTACGTCGAGCAGGCCACTACGCCACCGCCCCGCCTCGGCGTGTTCCTGCCGCCGTCCGGCGCCGTGCTGCGTCCGTCGGAGGTCGTCGGCCTCACCGGCGTCGCGCAGAACTCCAAGCGGGAGTTCCGCGCGGTCCACGCCTTCGAGCTCCACCTGGCCGAGATCGATCGCGGCGCCCATGCGGCGGTGCAGGTCGGGCTGCGGGCGGCCCATTCCCGGACTCGTCTCGGCACCTGGACCCTGGCGGCCTCGGACCTCGACGCCGGGTGGAACCGGTTCGACTGCCCCTTCGCCGCGCAGCCCCTCGACGAGCCGGTCGAGATCGAGATCCACTGGCAGGCGGATGCGCCGCCGCCGATCGCGATCGGCCTCGGCGAGATCACCATGGATCCGCGGATCGGCTGCCGCCGCTCGGACGGCACGGTGGACGAGCGACCGATGGCGGTGCGCATCTACGCGGGCGTGCCGGGGCTGCGCCTGCCGTTCCACGGCTGGGGCCGCCTCGCGGATGGCGACGCCGCCCGGGATCGGCCGAGTCGGGTGAGGATCGACGAGTTGCTGGCGCGCGCCGCCTACGGGGGCGGCCTGCCGGAGCCGCGCGCGGACATGCTGCGCTTTGTCAGCACCGAGGCGGGCCTGCTCGTGCATCCGGCGGATCGCGCGACGCATGTGGCGGTGATCCGCAACGTGCGGATCGACGACGTGCGCGCGCTGGTGGCGGATGTCGCCCTGGCCCATCCGGACGCCTCCACCACGGAATTCGGCCTGTTCGCCGCGCCCGCGGCGGCGGCCGTGCGGCTGCGTCGGCCCGCGTCGCGCAGGGCCCGGCGGCGCTGGCTCGGACCGGGAGGCGGGGCGCGGACGGGAGCCGGCGACGGGAGCGCCCAGGATCTGGACGGGCAGGCCGCGTGGATGCGGCTCAATGCGGGCGAGCAGGGGCAGGTCGTGTTCGAGGTGCCCGGCAGCCTCGGCGGCTGCTTCGACATCTACCTGGCGACGCGCGAGGCCGGCGAGGGCACGCGCCACGCCCTGGCCCATTTCCTCCACCTCACCGCGATGCGGGGGAAGCGCCCGGCGTGACGACGAATCCCTCTCCCGACCCGTCGGCGCGACCGCCGGCCCATCGGGACCTCCCGCGGCTGGCGGTCGTCGTCCCGGTCTTCCGGCACAGCGGCCTGGTGCGGGAGGCGATGTATTCCCTCGCGCGCCAGGATCGGTTCGACGACGTGGACGTGATCTTCGTCGACGACGGCTGCCCGGATCGTCAGACCTACGCGACGCTGACCTTCTTCAGCGCGCGCTGGCGCAACGTGCACTACATCCGGCAGGCGAATGCGGGGCTCAGCGCGGCGCGCAACCGCGGGATCGAATTTGCCCTCCGGGCGCTGCCCTGGGCCGAAGGGATCTACTTCCTCGACGCCGACAACGTGCTCGCGCCCTACAGCTTCGCGGCGATGCGGGAAGCCCTCGCCACCCATCACGACGCCGACTGGTTCTATCCCGACATCCGCATGTTCGGGTTCCGTCTCTTCAACGACTACAGCGGCAGCTTCAACGCCTACGCGGCGGCGGTGGTCAATATCTGCGAGGCCGGAAGCCTGATCCGGCGCCGGATGGTCGAGACGGGCCTTCGCTTCGACGAGACCATGCGGCAGGGCTACGAGGATTGGGACTTCTGGCTGTCGGCGATCGAGCGCGGCTTCCGCGGGCGCCACCTGCCGGCGCTCGGCCTGTCCTACCGGAAGCGCGCCGAGAGTATGCTGGCCGATTCCGCCCGGGCCGACGGCCAGATCCGGGCCTATTTGCGCCGCAAGCACCGGGACCTCTTCCAGGTCAACACCTTCGTGCAGCTGGAGCACGACGAGCTGCCGCGCTTCGCCGTCGTGCTCTCCGACGAGGCGAGCGTCGAGATGGCGACGGATCTCCAGCGCGGGGGCGCGCGGATGAGCCGGCAGGCCTACGAGACGCGGGTCTGGCAGGCGATCCGGGAGCCCGCCTTCGCCTCGGCGGGCCAGTACGCGGTCACCACGTCGGGACGGACGCTCGCGCTGCTGCGCCGCCTCGGGCTGACGCGCTGGGTGACGATCGAGGCCGAACGGGCGCTCGCGTCCCACGGCTTCTTCGCCCTGACCCTCACGGCCTCGGACGGCGACGCGATCCAGGTGCGGCGTGCCCAGGGCTTCTCGTCCCGCGCCCACCTGTTCGCCGCCGGCCGCCGGCTCCTGCACCGGATCGCGACGGACGAGGGGGAGGATTGGATCGCCGGCCTCGCCGGAGGCGGCGACACCTACGACGTCGTCGCGCTCGACATCGCCCTACCGGGGACGCTGCTGGGGGGCGAGGGCCTCAAGGACGTGGCGGTGCACGACTTCGTGCAGCTCTGCCGTCACCTGCGCTGCCACGATTTGCGGGGCCGTCCGAACAATCTGGTCGAGGACGTGTATCTCGGGTCGCGCGCCCTCGACGAGATGATGCCGCGCGCGCGCACGCAGTTCGACGGGGCGATGCTGCCGCCGATCGCGGCCCCGCGCGAGGGCCGCCTGGCTTTCCTGCTCCCGCATTGCGACTTCGGCGGCGTCGAGAAGGTGACCTTCTGCCTGAGCCGGGAACTGCGCCGGCTGGGCTTCCACACCAGCCTGTTCCTGATCGGCAGCGAGGTGATCCACCGCGCGCACCACGCCGCGGAGGCCTTCGACGACGTCTACGCCGTGGACGTGCGGGACCGGATCGCCGCCTGGCACGGGGGATCCTTCCTGGGCACGCGCGTGCCGGAGATCCGCGACGAGGACTGGGCCCGTGACTTCGCCAACCTGCTGACGACGTTCGAGCTCGTGGTGAGCTGCCACTCCGCGGAATCCCTCGGCCTGTTCAGCGCCCTGCGGCGGCGCGGCGTGACCACGGCGACCTACCTGCACCTCTTCGACAAATCGAGCATCGGGGGATATGTCGGCCATCCGACGCTCGCGCTCGCCTACGAGCACGCGATCGACCTCGTCCTGACCTGCTCCGAGATGATGGCGGTCGACGCGGCGGGGCTCGGCATCCCGCGCGCGAAGATGCTGCCCCTGCCCAACGCGCCGTCACTGGCGGCGGACAGCCGCGCCGAGGCCGAGGCGCGGCGCGGGCGGGACGGGCCGCTGCGCCTGCTCTATCTCGGCCGGCTCGACACCCAGAAGGGTCTCGACCGGCTGGCGGACATCATCGACCAGGTCGACGAGGATCCGGACTACGAGATCCGCCTCGTCGGGAAGGCGGTCCTGACGGACGGCAACCTCGTGCTGAGCCGCCACGCGCACCTGATCGAGCCGCCGATCTACGACGACGCGGCCCTCGCCGAGGTCTATCGCTGGGCCGACGTGCTCCTGCTCCCGTCGCGCTACGAGGGTCTGCCGCTCAGCGTGCTGGAGGCGATGGCCCACGGCGTCGTCCCGATCGTCGCCGAGTGCGGCGCCGTCGCCGAGGCGGTGGAGAGCGGCGTCGACGGTTTCATCGTTCCGCAGGCCAGGTGCGTCGCGGGGTTCCTCGCGCATCTGCGCGCCCTCGCGGCCGACCGGGAGCGCCTCGCCGCAATGGGCCGCCGAGCCGCCGCCCGGGCCGGCGCGCGGTCCTGGAGCCGCCTCGCCGAGCGGGTGCGCGATCGCCTGATCGCGATCCGGGCGGCGGGCCGCGAGGCACGGGAGGCGGAGGCGTCCGCGCGACGGCGCGCCTGACCCCGATCCCACGGACCCGCCGCGGCCGGCCGGGCGCGCATCAGGCGAGCGGGTTCTCGCCCGCGGGCCGGTCGTGCAGGTGACAGGCCGCCTCGTGGTCGGGGCCGAGCCGGCGCAGGGGCGGTGCCTCGCCGCGGCAGCGCGGGAAGGCGAAGGGGCAGCGGGTGTGGAAGCGGCAGCCCGTCGGCGGGTCGATCGGGCTCGGCACGTCGCCCTCGAGCACGATGCGGTCGCGGGCGGCCCCGGGCTGCGGCACCGGCACGGCCGAGAGGAGGGCGGCGGTGTAGGGGTGCTTGGGCGCCGCGAAGATCCGCGCCCGCGGGGCGATCTCGACGATCTGCCCGAGATGCATCACCGCCACCCGGTGGGTCATGTGCTCGACCACAGCGAGGTCGTGGCTGATGAACAGGAGCGCGAGGCCGAGGTCCTGCTGGAGGTCCTGCAGCAGATTCACCACCTGCGCCTTGACCGAGACGTCGAGGGCCGAGACCGCCTCGTCGCAGACGATCAGGTCCGGCTCCGGCGCGAGCGCCCGGGCGATGCCGATCCGCTGGCGCTGGCCGCCGGAGAATTCGTGGGGAAAGCGGGACGCCGCCTCGCGGGGCAGCCGCACGGTGTCGAGGAGCGCCGCGACCCGCGCGTCGATCGCGGCGGCGCCACGCGCGAGGCCGAAATTGCGCAGGGGCTCGGCCAGGATCTCGCGCACCCGCATGCGCGGGTTGAGGCTGGACACGGGATCCTGGAACACGACCTGGATCCGGCGGCGCAGGGGCCGCATCGCCCCCGCCGGGAGGTCGTCGATCCGCCTCCCGTCGAGCACGACCTCCCCGGCGCTGGGCGCGAGGAGGCGCAGGACCATTCGGCCCAAGGTCGACTTGCCGCAGCCCGATTCCCCGACGATCCCCAGGGTCTCGCCCCGGCCGAGGGTGAAACTCACCCCGTCCACCGCCCGCACCGCGCCGCCGCGGACCGGGAAGTGCTTGACGAGGCCGCGCACGGCGAGGAGCGGCGGGCTCATGCGGCGCGCGCGCCGACGGGAGCGTGGTGGCAGGCCGCGAAATGCCCGGGTGCCTTCTCGACCATCGCCGGAGCCGCGCTCCGGCACAGGTCGGTGACGGAGGGGCAGCGTGCGGCGAAGAGGCAACCGGCGACGCGGATCCTCAGGTTCGGGACCTGGCCCGGGATCTCGGCGAGGCGCGCGCGGGTGCCGTCCGGGGAGGCGCCGAGCCGCGGCACCGCGCCGAGCAGGCCGCGCGTGTAGGGATGGCGCGGCCGCGCGAACAGGGCGGCGACGGGCGCCTCCTCCACGGTGCGGCCCGCATACATCACCACCACCCGGCTCGCGACCTCGGCCACGATCCCGAGGTCGTGGGTGATGAGGATGATGGCGGCCCCGACGCGGCGCTGGAGGTCGCGCATCAGGTCGAGGATCTGGGCCTGGACGGTCACGTCGAGGGCCGTGGTCGGCTCGTCCGCGATCAGGAGCCGCGGGCTGCAGGCCAGCGCCATCGCGATCATCACCCGCTGGCGCATCCCGCCCGAGAGCTGGTGGGGATAGCCGCGCAGGCGCCGGGCCGGCTCCGGGATGCCGACGAGACCCAGCAACGCGACCGCTCGCGCCGCCGCCGCGGCCCGGTCGAGGCCCTGATGGAGGCGCAGGGTCTCGCCGACCTGCCGCCCGAGGGTCAGGACCGGGTTCAGGCTCGTCATCGGCTCCTGGAAGATCATCCCGATGGCGTTGCCGCGGATCCGCCGCATGGCGCGCTCGGGCAGCGCCAGCAGGTCCTGGCCCTCGAAGCGGACGGCACCCGCGACGCCGACGATCCGCTCCGGGAGCAGGCGCAGGATCGCGTTCGCTGTCACCGACTTGCCGCAGCCCGATTCGCCCACGATCGCCAGGGTCTCGCCCGCCCCGACCCGGAACGACACCCCGTCGACCGCCCGGAGGATCCCGTCCCGGGTGCGGAAATGGACGCGCAGCCCGTCGACGTCGAGGAGGGGCATCGGCATCACGGCCGCTTGGCCATGCGCGGGTCGAGGGCGTCGCGCAGACCGTCGCCGACGAGGTTCACGGCGAGCACCGTCAGCGAGAGGAACAGGGCCGGGAACAGCACGAGGGTGGGCTTCACCTGCCAGAGGGCGCGGCCCTCGGCCATGATGTTGCCCCAGGACGGGGTGGTCGGCGGGGTGCCGGCCCCGATGAAGGACAGGATCGCCTCGGTGATCATCGCGGAGGCGCAGATAGAGGTCGCCTGCACGCTGAGCGGCGCGAGGGTGTTGGGCAGGATGTGGCGCCAGAGGATGCCCGCCACGGTGCTGCCGCTCGCCACCGCCCCGTCCACGAAGGGCTGCTCGCGCAGGGACAGGACCACGCCCCGCACCAGCCGGGCGACCCGCGGAACCTCCGCGACGGCGATCGCCGCGATGACGTTGCCGACCGAGCCGCGGGTCAGCGCCATCAGGGCGACGGCAAGGAGGATGGGCGGGATCGCCATCAGCCCGTCCATGACCCGCATCACGACTCCGTCGAGCCGGCGCAGGAAACCCGCGACGAGGCCGATCGCGAGCCCGATCCCGGAGGCGAGGGCGGCGACGGAGAAGCCCACGAGGAGCGAGACCCGCGCCCCGTAGATGACCCGCGAGTAGAGGTCCCGCCCGAGCATGTCGGTGCCGAACCAGTGCTGCGCCGAGGGCAGCCGGGTGCGCCGGGCCGGCGAGAGGGCGGTCGGATCGACGGTGAAGAGCCAGGGTGCGAGGAGCGCGCAGGCGAGCATGCCGAGGAGGATCGCCGCGCCGACCGCCACCGCCGGATGCCGGGCGATCAGCCCGGGCAGGCCGCGGCGGCGGCGCGGGGGCGGCAGGATCTCCGGCAGGTCCGGGGCGACGGCCTCGGCCGCGAGGGAGGCGGTCAATAGCGGATCCTCGGATCGAGCAGGACGTAGAGGAGGTCGATGGCGAGGTTGACCAGCACGTAGCCGGCGCTGAACAGCAGCACGACGCCCTGGATGACCGGGTAGTCGCGGCGCAGGATGGCGTCGACGGTGAGCCGCCCGAGCCCCGGGATGACGAAGACGCTCTCGGTGACGACGGCGCCGCCGATCAGGAGGGCGATGCCGAGCCCGATCACCGTCACGATCGGCACCGCGGCGTTCCTCAGCGCGTGCACGAACAGGATCGCCCGCTGCCCGAGCCCCTTGGCGGCGGCGGTGCGGATGTAGTCCTGGCCCAGCACCTCCAGCAGGGTCGCCCGGGTGATGCGGGCGATCAGCGCGACATAGACGGAGCCGAGCGCGACCGAGGGCAGGATCAGGTGCTGCAGCCAGGGGCCGATCCCGGCCGCGAGCGGCGTGTAGCCCTGCACCGGCAGCCATTCCAGCCGAAGCGCGAAGACGTAGGCGAGAAGGTAGGACGTAACGAAGACCGGCAGCGAGAAGCCGAACACCGCCAGCGTCATGATCAGCCGGTCGAGGAGGCTGCCGGCCTTCCAGGCGGCCACGACGCCGAGCGGCACCGCCACCGGGATCGCGAGCGCGAGCGTCACGCCCATCAGCGACAGCGTCGGCTCGACGCGCTGGCGGATCAGCGCGGTGACCGGCAGGGCCGTGAAGATCGAGGTGCCGAGATCGCCCTGCAAGATGTGCCCCGCCCACTCGCCGAAGCGCACCAGGAAGGGCCGGTCGAGTCCGAGGGTGGCGCGGATGCGCGCGACGTCGTCCGGACTCGCCTGGTCGCCCGCGATGATCGCGGCCGGGTCGCCGGGCGCCAGCGAGAGGAGGCTGAACACGACGAGCGCGACGACCGCCATCACCGGGATCGTCGCGAGCACCCGTCGTGCCGCATAGGCCAGCATCGCGCCTCCTCGCCCTCGGGCGGATCCCGCCACGCCCCGATCGAAGGGCGGACGCCCCCGGGTGATCCCGCCCCCGTCTATGCCACGCCTGGTCGCCGGGGAAGAAGCCCGTCGGCGAGGAGGTCCCCTCTCGGATGGCAGCTCGATCGCAGCCCCGGGCGCCGCGGCCTCGAACCCGCGGCGGAGTCTGCTTCTCGGGAGCTGGGGCGCGGATCGGGCGGCTCCGCCTTCTGGAGCCGGCACGGCGGAGACGCATTCGGAGCCGAGACCACGATTTGCCCGAAGGCGAGATCGGCCTCGTGCACGCGTCCGGGATGCTTGTGCAGCAGGTAGCCCAGATCGGTGGCCGGATGATGGGTGGTGGCGACGGAGAGGTACACGGGGAGGGGCCGCGGGAGCGAGGGTCGGGCGCTGGCAGATCGGCGTCCGGCGCACGGGAGTGTCCCACGCCGCGGCGGCACTGACATCCCCGCACCGACCGCCCGCGCCCCGCCATCGGCCGTCATCGTGAAGACTTCACGAAGAAACGGGCGCCGGGCAACGGGACACCGCCGCCGCTCCGCGCCGGATCTCGTTGACCGACAAGCTATTCTGTGAAACCTGCCGCGCCCGGGAACAGGGGAGCACGATGTCGGAGAACGATACCCTCGCCCAGGCGCTGGCGGATGTGAGCGAGCGGCGGGCGGCGCTGGAGGCCGAGTACGAGCGCATCGGCGCGGAACTGGCGAAGCTGCGCCTCGCCGAGAACGCGCTGCGTGCGATCGTCGACAACACCACCCTCCCGGCCGCGGGCCTCGCGGCCGCCGGACCGCTCCTCCCCGGGCTCCCGGCGGCGCCGGTCCAGGCGCGGACCAGCGGCCGCGGCAGCCGCGGCCCGCGGGCGAACTCGGCCAAGGGCCGCCTCAAGACCCTGCTCGAGACCTGCGGCCCCCAGGGTCTCACCAACGCGCAGATCGCCCGGCAGCTGCCGGATGTCGCTCCGGGCACCCTGAACACGTATCTCAGCGTCATGGTCGCGAGCGGCGAGGCCATCCGCACGGGCGACTTCTACACCTCGGGACGCCCCTCGGCCGAGACGGCGGACGAGACCGACGAACCGGAGGACGAGCAGGGCGAGGCGCAGGAGGACGAGGACGCCGAAACGCTGGGATGAGGCGCCCCGGACATCCGGCGGTTCCGGCATGGCCGCAGGCATTCCGCTATGCTACATGACCCTGCGAGAGGGGACGACGAAGGGGGCTCGATGGACGTCGAGGCGCTTCTCAGCGAGGTTCGCCGGCGGATCGCCGAGCTGGAATTGCGCTCGACCGCCCAGGCCGAACGCGTGGCGGAGTTGAACCGTCGCGGCGAGGAGGCGAGCACCGCCGAGGCGCAGCTCTGGGGCGCCATCGACGCCCTGACCGTGCTCAGGGGAGCACAATGGGCCCTCCAAGACCTGCGCGCCGCCGAGGCGAGCGACGGCGACGCGCTCGGCCACACGGCCGAAGCCGTCGAGGCCAGCCAGCAGGCCATTGCGGGGCGGCGGCACGGCGACGTGTTCCTGACCGCCTCCGACGAGTCGCTCGTCACCCTCGTGCGGGAGAAGATCCGCGTGAGCGCCCGCGGACGATGACACTCTGTCCCGCCGCGCCGCAGAGAGCAGGGCGGGGATCATGGTTCCTCCCGTCACGCTACCGCTTGCGGAACACTTGAAGAACGCTTAACCTGTTCGCGATTTGTTTCGTATCGCGCGTCGGCGCAGGCGATGAGAGTGACCCATGCTCACCCGTAAGCAACTGGACCTGCTGCGCTTCATCCAGCAGCGGATGCGCGAGACGGGCGTGCCGCCATCCTTCGACGAGATGAAGGACGCCCTCGACCTGAAGTCTAAGTCGGGCATCCATCGTCTGATCACCGCGCTGGAGGAGCGGGGCTTTCTGCGCCGCCTGCCCAACCGGGCGCGGGCGATCGAGGTGATCCGCATCGCCGAGACCGCGGCAAGCGCGCCGGGCGAGGTCGTCCGCTTCACGCCGAGCGTGGTCGAGGGCGGCCGGGCGGGGGCGCCGGTCAAGCCTGCCGCGATGCCGGTGGCGCTGCCCCTCGACGAGGGCGTTCGCGCGGTCGGCATCCCGGTCATGGGCCGGATCGCTGCCGGCACGCCGATCTCGGCGATCCAGAACCAGAGCCGCACCCTCGCGATGTCCCCGGACATGCTCGCGGGCGGCGAGCACTACGCCCTGGAGGTGCGCGGCGACTCGATGATCGAGGCGGGCATCCTCGACGGCGACCTGGTGGTGATCCGTCGTCAGGACACCGCCAATACCGGGGACATCATCGTCGCCCTGATCGACGACGAGGAAGCCACGCTCAAGCGCCTGCGGCGGCGCGGCTCCTCGATCGCTCTCGAGGCCGCGAACCCGGCCTACGAGACCCGCGTGCTGGGGCCGGACCGCGTCCGCATCCAGGGACGTCTGGTGAGCCTGATCCGCAAGTACTGATCGCTCGCATTTGGTCGGAACGCCCACGAGCCCGCGCGACGGCGATGGCCGCGCATCGCGGCCCCCCGCCGAACCCGTCATAATCTCGCGCGATCAGCTTACGGGAGTGTCGGACACCCGCGGCGGAAGGCGCGGCGGGATTTGGAAAGGTCATCTGCGGCAGGGCGGCCGGAAACGACTGCTTCGTCGTCGGTGCCGGCGGTCGTGTTGGTCGGATATCGAACCAACCCGGCCGACGCCAAGGGATGTTTAACGTCCCTGTGCGGTAAAATCAGGTCTGACCGGCGGGTCAAGGCGGTGGCACGGCCGCTCGTGAGGCCGGACTGCGGGATCTCGCCATGGCGGACGGTTTCATCCTCCTGATCGCGGATGCGTTCGCACCGGCGCGTCGCCTCGCGGATGGCCTCGCGCGGCTCGCCCCCTGCCTGACCGTCGGACTGGAGGACCCGCTGCCGAACGGGCAGGCGGCCGTTGCGGTGGTGCCGCTGGGTCGGGCCGAGGTCGCGGATCCCGCGCGCCTGCGACGGTCCGTCAGCCTCCTGCGGGCGCGGGGAATCGCCGGCCTCGGCCTGGCGCGGGATCAGGCGACCCTTGAGGTCGCCCGGGAGATCGGGTTCGCCAAGCTCCTGCCGGCCTCGGCGCCCTGGACGACCATCGCCGCCGCGGTGACGCACCTCCTCGCCGCGCACAAGGCCGCCCGCGCGAGCGGGCCCGATTGGCTGGTGCGGGCGCGGGCCGCCGAGGCCGACCACCTCGTCCACCGGGTGTTCGCGGCGGCCGCCGATGGGGCGCCGCCCTCGCCGCAGGACGTCGACACCGGCACCGAGATCGTCCTCGACGCGGTCAGCGAGGGCGGGATCCGCGCCTGGCTCGACGTCATCCGCCACCACCAGGTCGGGGTCTACCAGCATTCCCTGGGCGTCGCCGGCTACGCGGGGGCGCTGGCGGCCCGGCTCGGCTTCCGGCACCGGGACGAGCTCCGCCTCGTCCGGGCGGCCCTGCTGCACGATGTCGGCAAGTCGCGGATCCCCCTCGCCATCCTGGACAAGCCGAGCGGCCTGTCGGAGCAGGAGATGGCCGTGATGCGCACCCATCCGGTTCTGGGCGCCGACCTGCTCGCCGGGCAGCCGGGCTTCGACGCCGAGACCCTCGACGCCGTGCGGCACCACCACGAGCTGCTCGACGGCTCCGGCTATCCGGACGGGCTCGCGGGGGCGGCGATCGGCGACCTCGTCCGCCTGGTCACGATCTGCGACATCTTCTCGGCCCTGACCGAGCGGCGCCCCTACCGCTCCCCGATGCGGGCCGCCGAGGCCTGGGGCGTGATGGAGGCGATGGGCCCGAAGCTCGACGCCGACCTGCTCGCCGCCTTCAGGGTCGTCGCGCTCGCATCCGAGACGGCGGACGCCACCTGAGCGGGGCGGGCGGTCGGGGGGACCGCGCGGCTCGCGCGGGGGACGGGTCAGGCCCGAAACCCCTCGAACACCATCTGGTCCGCGTGGGCCCGCGCCCGCGCCATCTGCTCGGGCGTGCGCACCGTCCAGGTCATGACCGGCCGCCCCCCGAGGAGGCGGGCGAGATGCGTCGGCGCGTTCGGCAGGTCGTCCACCCGCCAGGACAGGAAGTCCGGCCGGCTCTCGGCGAAGTGCAGGAGCTGGGCGAGGCCCGTCCGGGCCGCCTCGCTGAGGCCGGCGTAGGAGGGGTCGTCCTGGCGGCTCTCGGCCACGATGCCGCGCGGCAGGCCGGGCGCGAGGTCGGCCAGCGCCCCGACGATGGCGGGATCGAAGCTCTTGAGCGCCACCGGCCCCGCATAGGCCGCCACCACCGCGGCGACGCGCCGGGCGAGGGCGAGGTCGCCGTCGAACCGGGACTTGACCTCGATGACGAGCGGCGTGCGCCCGGCGATCCGGGCGAGGAAGTCCGGCAGGGACGGGATGCGCTCGGCGCTCCCCGCCACCGCGAGAGCCGCGAGAGCGGCGGCGTCCCGCTCGCGCACGCGGCCGGGCTCGCCCGCGAGGCGGCCGAGGCCGTCGTCGTGAAAGACCATCGCCTCGCCGTCCCGGCTGAGCTGCACGTCGCACTCGATCGCGTAGCCGCCGGCAATCGCCGCCTCGGCCGCCGCGATCGTGTTCTCGGGGATCCCCGCGGCGCGGTCGTGGAGCCCGCGATGGGCGATCGGGCGGGCGGTCAGCCAGTCGGGGGCGAGCGGCGGGTTCATCGGACCTCGAACATGCCCTCGACCTCGACCACCGCGTCGAGGGGCAGTTCGGCGACGCCGACCGTCGAGCGGGCGTGGCGGCCCCGCTCGCCGAGCACCTGCACCATGAGGTCGGAGGCGCCGTTCATCACCCCGGCCACCGCGGTGAAGCCCGGTGCCGCGTTGATGAAGCCGCCGAGCCGGATGCAGCTCACCACCGCGTCGTCGAGGTTGCCGACCGCCACCTGGAGCTGGGACAGGAGGTTGAGGGCGCAGAACCGCGCCGCCTCGACCGCGGTCTCGGGGCTGACCTCGGCCCCGACCTTGCCCTTGTGGCGCGCGTCGAGCCGGCCCTCCGGACCGAGGCAGAGCTGGCCCGACACCACCACGAGGTTCCCCGCCCGCCGGAAGGGCACGTAGTTCGCCACCGGGGCGGCGGCCGGGGGCAGCACGTACCCGAGGTCCTTCAGGCGGTCCAGCGTCGCGCTCATGCGGTCTCTCTCCCGTGTTCGCGGATCGGTCGCGGCTCTCTGGCCTAACCGGGGCCGTGCTGGCAACCCTGCCACAGGCAAGCGACGGTTTGGCGTCGGACCCGACGGGGGGGACGCAGCGTTGACCGGAGCGGCCCGCGTCCCTAGTATTCGCGCGCGTGCCGCCCTCTGAGGCGGCGCTTTCTTTTTGGCCGCCCCCCGCGGGGCGGCCGCGACGGAGACGGGATCGTGACGTCCGCCCTCTTGCCGACCTATGCCAGGGCCAAGGTGTCGTTCGAACGCGGGGAGGGCGCGTGGCTCGTCGCCCGCGACGGGTCGCGATACCTCGACTTCGGCGCCGGCATCGCCGTCAACGCCCTCGGCCACGCCCATCCGCACCTCGTCGCGGCGCTCACCGAGCAGGCGCAGAAGGTCTGGCACGTCTCGAACCTGTTCGAGATCCCGGAGGGCGAGCGCCTCGCCCAGCGCCTGATCGACGCGACCTTCGCGGAGGTGGTGTTCTTCTCGAATTCCGGCGCCGAGGCGAACGAGGCCGCCATCAAGATGGCGCGCAAGTACCACGCGGCGGGCGGCCATCCGGAGCGCTTCCGGATCGTGACCTTCGAGGGCGCCTTCCACGGGCGCACGCTCGCCACCATCGCGGCGGGCGGGCAGCAGAAGTACATCGACGGGTTCGGCCCGAAGGTCGAGGGCTTCGACCAGGTGCCGTTCGGCGACCTCGACGCGCTCAAGGCGGCCATCGGCCCCGAGACCGCCGCCCTGATGATCGAGCCGATCCAGGGCGAGGGCGGCCTGCGGGTGGTGTCGCCCGAGTGGCTGCGCACCCTGCGCGGCCTCTGCGACGAGCACGGCCTCCTGCTGATCATGGACGAGGTCCAGACCGGCATGGGCCGCACCGGCAAGCTCTTCGCGCACGAGTGGTCGGGCGTGACCCCGGACATCATGTCCGCCGCCAAGGGCATCGGCGGCGGCTTCCCGATGGGCGCGTGCCTCGCCACCCGCGAGGCGGCCCGCGGGATGGTGGTGGGCAGCCACGGCACCACCTTCGGCGGCAACCCCCTCGCCATGGCGGTGGGCAACGCGGTGCTCGACGTGATCCTGGCGCCGGGATTCCTGCAGCGGGTCCGCGACACCGGGCTCCTGCTCAAGCAGCGCCTCGCCGAACTCAAGGACCGCCACCCGCGCGTGATCGCCGAGGTGCGCGGCGAGGGCCTGATGATGGGCCTGCGCTGCGTCGTGCCGAACACCGAGTTCGCGGCGGCGGCGCGGGCGGCGCATCTCCTCGTCATCCCGGCGGGCGACAACGTGGTGCGGCTGCTGCCGCCCTTGACGATCGGCGAGGCCGAGGTCGGCGAGGCGATGAACCGCCTCGACGCCGCCTCCGTCTCCCTGGAGGATGCGGGTCGGGGGGCTGCCGAGTGATGAACGCCCCCCTGAGGACCGGTCAGCGGCACTTCCTCGACCTCACCGACCTGTCGCCCGGTCAGCTCCGCACCGTCCTCGACGCCTCCGCCGATCTGAAGAGCCGCCGCCGCAAGGGCCATCCCCCGGCGGAGCGGCCTCTCGACGGGAAGGTGCTGGCGATGGTGTTCGACCGCCCCTCGACCCGCACCCGCGTCTCCTTCGACGTGGCGATGCGGGAACTCGGCGGCGAGACCCTGATGCTCACCGGCAAGGAGATGCAGCTCGGCCGCGGCGAGACGGTCGCGGACACGGCGCGCGTCCTCTCGCGCTACGTCGACGCGATCATGATCCGCATCCTCGACCACGAGATGATGCGGGAACTCGCCGCGCACGCCGAGGTGCCGGTGATCAACGGGCTCACCAAGGTCTCGCATCCCTGCCAGATCATGGCGGACGTGCTGACCTTCGAGGAGCATCGCGGCCCGATCAAGGGCCGCACCGTGGCGTGGTCGGGCGATTCCAACAACGTGCTGGCCTCCTGGGCGCACGCGGCGGCGAAGTTCGACTTCCGCCTCAACGTCGCGACCCCGCCGGAACTCGCCGTCCCGCCCGACCTGATCGCCTGGGCGCGGGCCGAGGGCGCCGACATGCGCGTCACCACCGATCCCTTCGAGGCGGTGGCGGGCGCCGACGCGGTCGTGACCGATTGCTGGGTGTCGATGGGGGACGAGGACGAGGCGCACCGCCACAACCTGCTGATGCCCTACCAGGTCAACGGCACGCTGATGCAGGCGGCCGCCAAGGACGCGATCTTCATGCATTGCCTGCCCGCCCATCGCGGCGAGGAGGTCACCGCCGAGGTGATCGACGGGCCGCAATCGGTGGTGTTCGACGAGGCCGAGAACCGGCTCCACGCCCAGAAAGGCATCCTCGCCTGGTGCCTCGGCGCCGTCGAGGCGTGAAAAGCCGGAGCCGCGTCCCCATATGGGTGCGACTGGCCGGTCTCCCGACGCGGCGGTTCCACCCTCGCGCACCTGATCCGCCCGCCGGCCCGCCGACGGGGTGAGGGGGGCGGAGCCGCGCCGCCGGGAGACCATCGATCCGTTCGAGCGCGCCGGGGCGGCCCCTCCCGTCCCGGCCCCGGAGAGGACATGACCTCCGACACACCCCTGAAGACCGACTTCGCCGAGGACGGCCGCGACGACGTGGTGCTGCCCTTCGCGGTCGAACCCCTCGACGTGCGCGGCCGCATCGTGCGGCTCGGCCCCTCCGTCGACACGATCCTGCGCCGCCACGGCTATCCCGACCCGGTGGCGCGGGCGCTGGGCGAGGCCGCGGCGCTCACCGTGCTCCTCGGCTCCTCCCTGAAGTTCGAGGGCCGCTTCCAGCTCCAGACCAAGACCGACGGCCCGGTCGACATGGTGGTGGTGGATTTCGAGGCGCCCGACCGCCTGCGCGCCACGGCCCGCTTCGACGCGGAGCGGCTCGGGGCGCTCGAGGCCGGCCGCCAGGGGACCGGCGACCTCCTGGGCGCCGGCCACCTCGCGCTCACCATCGACCAGGGCTCGGCGGCGAGCCGCTACCAGGGCGTCGTCGCCCTCGACGGGCAGGGCTTCGAGGAGGCGGCCCACCAGTATTTCCGCCAGTCCGAGCAGATTCCGACCCGGGTCCGCCTCGCGGTGGCCGAGCGGCTGGAGGAGGGCTCGCGCAGCTGGCGGGCCGGGGGCCTGCTGGTTCAGTTCCTGCCGCAATCGCCCGAGCGCGCCCGCGCCGCCGACCTTCCGCCCGGCGACGTCCCGGAGGGCCACGCGCGCCTCGACGAGCGCGGGGTGCCGGAGGACGATGCCTGGGTCGAGGCCAAGTCCCTGGTGTCGACGACGGAGGACCACGAACTCGTCGACCCGACCGTGTCGAGCGAGCGGCTGCTCTACCGGCTCTTCCACGAGCGCGGCGTGCGGGTGTTCGGGGGCCAGGCCGTGCACGAGGCCTGCCGCTGCTCGCGCGAGCGGGTGATGGGCATGATCCGCCGCTTCTCCGACGAGGAGCGCCGGGACATGGTTGGCGACGACGGGCGCATCGGCATCACCTGCGAGTTCTGCTCGCGCCACTACGAGCTCGACCCGGCGGAGGTCGAGGCCGAGATCGCGGGCGGCGCGCGCCACTGACCGCGGACGATCCCCGGGGAGAAGTCGGGGCCCGCCTGGAACGGGCGGGCCCGTCTGGTAGTGTCCGGCCGATGATCATGGACAGCGACGTCGCCCGGCGCCCGATGCGGGACGAACCCCGAGAGACCGCACCGGAGGCCGCCGAGGAGAGCCCGGCCGCGCGCGGCCGCCGCGCCGCGCCTCCCCCGGAGGCCGGCGCCTCCCCGATGATGGCGCAGTACATCGAGATCAAGTCGGCCAATCCGGGCTCGCTCCTGTTCTACCGGATGGGGGATTTCTACGAGCTGTTCTTCGAGGACGCGGAAGTGGCCTCGCGGGCGCTCGGGATCGTGCTCACCAAGCGCGGCAAGCACGCGGGCGCCGACATCCCGATGTGCGGCGTGCCGATCGACCGGGCGGACGATTACCTGCAGCGCCTGATCGCGCTCGGGCACCGGGTGGCGGTCTGCGAGCAGACCGAGGATCCGGCCGAGGCCAAGAAGCGCGGCTCGAAATCGGTGGTGCGCCGCGAGGTCGTGCGCCTCGTCACGCCGGGCACGATCACGGAGGAGCGGCTCCTCGACCCGGCGCGCGCGAACCTGCTGGTGGCACTCGCGCGGCGGCGCGCCTCGGAGACCGGCTGGACCTACGGCATCGCCGCCGTCGACATCTCGACCGGGCGCTTCACGCTCTCGGAGGTCGACGGCGCAGGCCTCGCCGCGGAGATCGCCCGGCTCGACCCCCGGGAGATCGTGGTGGCGGAGGCGATCCACGCCGATCCCGACCTCGCCCGGCTGTGGCGCGACACCTCCGCCTCGGTGACGCCGCTCGGGCGCGGGGAGGCCGACCCGGCCTCCGCGGAGCGGGCGCTGAAGGAGCAGTTCGGCGTCGCCACGCTGGAGGGCTTCGGCGCGTTCGGGCGCGCGGAGGTCGCGGCGGCCGGCACCGTGCTGCACTACATCGCCCGCACGCAGCTCGGGGCGCGGGTGCCGCTCAGCCCGCCGGTGCGCCACGCGACCGGAGGCACCCTCCTCATCGACGCGGCGACGCGGGCCAACCTCGAACTCACCCGCACCCTGTCGGGCGAGCGCACCGGGAGCCTGCTCGCCGCCATCGACCGCACGGTGGGGGCCGCCGGGGCGCGGCTGCTGGCCGAGCGCCTCGCCAGCCCCTCGACCGACCTCGCCCTGATCCGCCGCCGCCAGGAGGCCGTGGCCTTCCTGGTGCAGGAGGGGAGCCTGCGCGCGGAGCTGCGCGCGGATCTCGCCCGCGCCCCCGACATCGCCCGCGCGCTGTCGCGGGTCGGCGTGGGGCGCGCGGGCCCGCGCGACCTCGCGGCGCTTCGCGATGGCCTCGACGCGGCCCGCAGCCTCGCGACCCGGCTCGCCGGGGCGGGCGCGCTGCCGGCCGAGATCGGCAAGGCGGCGCGGATCCTGGCGGGCGTCGGCGAGGGGCTGACCGAGACGCTCGCGCGGGCGCTCGCGGACGAACTGCCCCTGGTCAAGCGCGACGGCAACTTCGTGCGCGAGGGCTACATCGCGGATCTCGACGAGGCGCGGGCGCTCCAGCGCGATTCCCGCCGCTTCGTCGCCGGCCTCCAGACCCGCTACGCCGAGGAGACCGGCTGCCGCACCCTGCGCATCAAGCACAACAACCTGCTCGGCTTCTTCATCGAGGTGCCGCAGGCCATGGGCGAGACCCTGCTCAAGGATCCCTGGCGCGGCACCTTCGTGCACCGCCAGACCATGGTCGACGCGATGCGGTTCACGAGCGTGGAACTGGGCGAACTCGAATCGCGCATCGCCAATGCGGCGGGGCGGGCACTCGCCCTCGAACTCGAGGCGTTCGACGGTCTCACGGCCGCCGTGATGGAGCGGGCGGACGCCATCACCGCCGCGGCGACCGCGCTCGCGGCCCTCGACGTGGCCGCCTCGCACGCGGAACTCGCGGTCGAACTCGACTGGGCGCGGCCGATCCTCGACGAGAGCCTGACCTTCCGGGTCGAGGGCGCCCGCCACCCGGTGGTGGAGGCGGCGCTCCGGCAGGCGGGCGAGCCCTTCATCGCCAATGCCTGCGACCTCTCGGGCGAGCGCGCGGGTGGAGGGCGCGAGGGCGGCCGGATCCTCGTCGTCACCGGCCCGAACATGGGCGGCAAGTCGACCTTCTTGCGCCAGAACGCGCTGATCGCGGTGCTCGCCCAGATGGGCGCCTTCGTGCCGGCCCGCGCGGCGCATCTCGGCCTCGTCGACCGCCTGTTCTCGCGGGTCGGCGCGGCGGACGACCTCGCGCGGGGCCACTCGACCTTCATGGTCGAGATGGTGGAGACGGCCGCGATCCTGAACCAGGCGACGCGCCGCTCGCTGGTGGTGCTGGACGAGATCGGGCGCGGCACCGCGACCTTCGACGGGCTGTCCATCGCCTGGGCCTGCCTGGAGCACCTGCACGAGGTCACCGGCTGCCGGGCGTTGTTCGCGACGCATTTCCACGAACTCACCGGTCTCGCCAAGCGCCTCGAGCGGCTGTCGAACGCCACCCTGAAGGTCACCGAGTGGAAGGGCGACGTGGTCTTCCTGCACGAGGTGGTGCCGGGCGCCGCGGACCGCTCCTACGGGTTGCAGGTGGCGCGCCTCGCGGGTCTGCCGGCCTCGGTGATCGCGCGGGCCAAGGTGATCCTGGCGGATCTCGAGAAGGGGGAGGGTGGCCGCGGCCGGCGGGCGCCGGCGGAGCTGCCGCTCTTCGCCGCGATGGCCCCCCCGCCCGAGCCGCCGCCGCCGGAGCCGAAGGCCGACCCGCTGCGGGATCTTCTCGCCGGGCTCGACCCGGACGCCATGTCCCCGCGGGAGGCGCTGGACGCGCTCTACCGGCTCAAGGCGGCGGGGGAGGGGAAGGGGACGGGAGATCCCGCGTAAGGGCCCAAGTCGATCAGCAAGTCTAAATCGAACGCTCCCGCAAGGCATTGTCGTTGCTGGGAATATTGAAGCACCCAGTTGTGGAGATCATGGCGCGGGGAACCCCTCTCCCGAGTGGGAGAGGGGCAGGGGTGAGGGACGGACGCTTCAGCAAGAAAGCGGGACCGCGCCGCTGGCAGATCCACGGTTCAGTTTTCTTGCGGAAGCCGAGCCACCCTGCACGATCTTCGATCGCCCCTACCCCTCTCCCGCACGGGAGAGGGGATCCCGCGCCCGACCTCGCAAGCGCCGGAAACCTCTCAAATCTATGAATATTTCCAGCACCGAGACACGGCGTGTGAACACGTGAGCCCCGCGCGCGGGGAGAGGAGAAACCCGCGCCTCGTCCGGTGACGTGTGAAGTTGCGGATGATGGGCCACGCGATCAGGTCAGAAGGCGCGACTCACGCCTCGCCGATCTCCAGCACGACCCGCGCCCGCGTGCCCGGGGCCAGCGTGTCCCAGTCGAGGGTGCCGCCGAGCTGGCGCACCAGCATCCCGACGAGGCTGAGGCCGAAGCCCTCGGGCTCGCCGGCCCGGGGCGTGAAGCCGATCCCGTCATCGGCCACCTCCAGCGCGAGGCAGGTCCCGTCCGCGACCGCGCGCAGGCGCACGCGGCCGCTGCGGCCCTCCGGGAAGGCGTGGCGGGCCGCGTTGGCGGCGAGTTCGTGGAGCAGGAGCCCGAGCGGCACCGCCTGCGCGGCCGGAACCAGCACCGGGGCGACCTCCACGGCGAAGTCGATGAGGCCCGGCGCCGACCCCGCCACGACGTCCTCCGTCACCTCACGGGCCAGCACCTGAAGGTCGAGGCGGCGCTCCTCGTCGGAACCGGCCAGCAGGCGCTGCACGGCCGCGAGCGCGGCGATGCGCTCGGCCATGCGGTCGAGAACCGCCCGCGCCCCGGGCTCCGTGGAGCGCCGCGCGCGCAGAAGGACCAGGGAGGCCACGACCTGGAGGGTGTTCTTCGCCCGGTGATCCACCTCCTTGAGCAGCGCGGTCCGGCGCTGGAGCGCCGCCTCCAGGGCGGCCAGTTGGTCCTCGGGCGCGCAGGCCGGCAGGTCCGTGATCACCGCGAAGGCGTACCGCCCTCCCGCCGCCGTCGTCACCGGGCTCGTCGCCACGGCGAGGCGCAGGGGCTGCCCGTCCTTGCGCCGCGCCTCGATCTCCGCCCGCTGGCTCAGGCCCCGCGTGGCGGCCGCGCGCAGCCGGGCGGCCGCCATGCGGCCGGTGCCGGGCGCGCGCAGCAGCGCGCAGTCGCGGCCGAGCAATTCGTCGGCAGAGTAGCCGGTGAGCCGGCAGAACGCCGCGTTGACGAAGGCGATCGGGTGGCCCGGCGTCGCCGCCTCGGCGAGGACCATGGGCACGCTGCTCGTGCGGATCGCCGCCGCGAAGGCGTCGTCCAGCCCGGGCGCTCCGGCACCCGGCTCCTTCCCGGTGGTCCTGGTCGATCGGCGGGTCGCCCCGGCCATCGCCTTCTCCACTGTGGTCGCCGCGCGACGGGCTCGCCCGGGAGCGGTCCTCGCCGGAGCACCCCGCGGGGATTACTCAACTTTTCCACGATATCATCGTTGTGACAACCGTCAGTTCTGTCGTCCGATGCGAGATCCCCATCCCGACGATCACCCTGAACGATCCCCGTCGAGGGCAACGTGGAGCGGCCCAGCGGGGTCCGTCCGCCGCGGCGTCAACCTTTCGGGAACCATCTTCCGGCCTCACTCGGCCGGCAGGGTGACGCGCGAGGACGGAGATCGATGAGCACCGACTGGTTGGAGCGCACCCGGCAGACGCTGCGCGACGTCGCCCGCGACCGCCGGAAGGCGCTGATGCTGCTGCTCGGCTTCGGGGCGGGGCTGCCGATCCTGCTCGTCTTCGCGACCCTGTCGGCGTGGCTGCGCATGGCCGGCATCGAGCGCTCCAGCATCGGCCTCCTCAGCTACGTCTCGCTGGCCTACACGCTGAAGTTCCTCTGGGCGCCGGTCATCGACCGCGTCGACCTGCCGGTCCTGGCGCGGCTGCTCGGCCGGCGCCGCGCCTGGATGCTCGCCGCCCAGCTCGTCGTGGCGGCGGCGCTCCTCGCCATGAGCCAGGGCGATCCGGCGCGCTCGCTCAGCTACATGGTCGCCTGCGCGCTCACCATCGCCTTCGCGTCGGCGACGCAGGACATCGTGGTCGACGGCTGGAGGATCGATTCCGCCCCGCCCGAGCGCCAGGGCATGATGCTCGCGGCCTACCAGCTCGGCTACGCGCTCGCCCGGATCTGCGCGGGGGCGGGGGCGCTCCTCGTCGCCGACGCCTTCGGCTGGGCGCCGGCCTACGCCACCATGGCGGTGCTGATGGGGATCGCGGTCGCCGGCTGCCTCGCGGCACCGAAGGTGCAGGCGGTGGACCCGCCGGCGGGGCGCGGCTGGCGGCAGGCCCTGCGCGAGGCGGTGCTCGATCCCTTCGCGGACCTCGCGCGCCGCTACGGGCGCGGGCTCACCCTGATCCTGGCGCTGATCACGCTCTACCGGATGCCCGACATCGTCTCGGGCATCATGGCGAACCCGCTCTACGTCGACATGAAGTACTCGCTCACCGAGATCGCCACGGTCTCGAAGGTCTACGGCGTCTGGATCGGGATCGCCGGGGCCTTCGCGGGCGGGATCGCGGTGAGCCGGCTCGGGCTCCTGCCGGCGCTGCTCGTCGGCGGCATCGCGGCGGCGAGTTCGAACCTCATGTATGCCTGGGTGGCGCTCTCCGGGCACAACCTGCCGCTCCTCGTCGGCAGCATCAGCGTCGAGAACTTCGCGGGCGCCTTCGCCGGCACGGTGCTGATCGCCTACATGTCGAGCCTGACCTCGCCGGCCTTCGCGGCGACCCAGTACGCGCTGCTCTCCTCGCTCTACGCGCTGCCGGGCAAGTGGGTGGGCGGCTCCTCGGGCTTCATCGTCGACGCGGTGGGCTACCCGACCTTCTTCATGATGACCTCGGCCGTGGGCATCCCGGTCGTCGCGCTGTGCCTCGCCCTGCGCTTCCTGCCGCAGCTGCGTCCGGCAGCGCCGCCGGCCGCGGCCGGGATCGGCGAGGAGGGCGCGGCGCAGGGGGCCTGAGCGTCACACCGACCAGGGCCCATCCCCCTGGTCCGGCGCGGCGGGCACGAGGTCCGGCGGCACGGGCCGCGAGCGGCGGTTCTCGTCGATCGCCACGAAGGTGAACAGGGCCTGCGTGACCTTGATCGTCTCCTCGCTCTCGCGGGCGCGGCGCCACGCCTCGATCTGGATGCGGATCGAGGAGCGGCCGACCTGGACGATCCGGGCGTAGAGGCTGACCTCGTCGCCCACCAGCACCGGCTGCAGGAAGGTCATGCCCTCGACCGCGATCGTGGCGCAGCGCCCCCGGGCGCGGCGCGCCGCGACGTTGCCGGCCGCGAGGTCCATCTGCGCCATCAGCCAGCCGCCGAAGATGTCCCCCGCCGGGTTGGTGTCGGCCGGCATGGCGATGGTGCGGATGACCGGGGCGCCCCAATCGGGCACGGAGGCGGCGGGATCGGTGGCCATGGGCGCGGCGTCCTGTCGGGGCATCCTCGATGAGAGTCATTCTAGACCGACTGTCTTCCCTTGGGCGACTGCCGAACGTGGCCGCTGGCCCTTGCGGAACTCATGGCACCGTCTCCACCTTTCCCTCACCCGTCCCCGTCCCGAGGTTGATGCCGTGAGAGAGATCGTCGCCCTCGACACCGTGCCGCTCCCCGCTTCGCCCCTTCCGCCGCCGCCGATGAGCGACGAGGACCGGGCCGCCCTGCGGGAGGCAGTGGGCGTGCTGGAGCGGCCGAGCTTCGCCGCGCGCCTCGCCGCGGTGGCGGGCGCGCCCCTCGACATGCTCGGCCGGGCGCTGCCGGCCACCGTCACCGAGACGATCACCCACGCCACCGAGAGCGTCATGAAGGCCTCGCTCCGGGCGGCGCTGTCGACGCTTCCGCGCAAGGCCGACGGGACGGTCGCGGTGGTCGCGGCCGAGGCGCCCGAGCGGTCCTCGCTGCGCGCCCGTGCCCTCGAATGGCTGGAGCGCTACCCGCCGGGGGATCGCGGCCACCGGGCGCTGGCGGCGGTGTCGGGCGCGGTGGGCGGCGCCTTCGGCCTCGCCACGATCGCCGTGGAACTGCCGGTCTCGACGACCCTGATGCTGCGCTCGATCGCCGAGATTGCCCAGCGCGAGGGCGAGGATCTGAGCCAGCCCGACGCGGCGCTGGCCTGCCTCCAGGTCTTCGCGCTCGGCGGGCGCGGCGGGGCGGAGCCGAGCCCCACGGACAGCGGCTACTTCGCCGTGCGCGGGGCGCTCGCCAAGACGATGTCCGAGGTGGCGCGCTACGCGGCGGGACGGGGGCTCCTCGACGAGAGCGCGCCGGCGGTGATGCGCTTCGTGGCGCAGGTGGCCTCGCGCTTCGGCCTCGTCGTCTCGCAGAAGGTCGCCGCTCAGGCGGTGCCGGTGATCGGCGCGGTGGGCGGCGCGGCGGTGAACGCGGCCTTCATGGACCATTTCCAGACCATCGCCCGGGCGCATTTCACCGTGCGGCGCCTGGAGCGGCGCTACGGCAAGGAGCGGGTGCGGGAGGCCTACGAGGCGGAGCGGGCCGCGCTGGTGGGGTGAGGCTCCCCCGGTTGATGCCAATCTCCCCTTCTCCGGACGACTGTCGCGTCGGCGGACGGAGATCCGGAAACCAGCGCAAGACTCCGCGAAGCGTCTGCATTTTGCAGCGGTGCCGAGATCCGGAGCCGCTTCGCGGCAGAGTCTCGTGCTGGTTTCCGGGTCGCATTCCGCCGGCGCTGCATGCGCCCGGAAAAGGGGGAGCCCGTCACGACGCTGGTGGCTCCTGGCTTCATTCGCCGGGGTCCACGCGCCGGTGAAATCTCATCGCTCAATCGCCGCGTCGGCTCGCACGACGAGATCCGCTTCGATCAACGGATCTCGCCTCACCCGTCCAGTTCCGGATAGCGCCGAAAAATCCCGTCCTCGTTGAACGGCGGCCGCCGCGGGCTCGCCCGGTAGGCGGCGATTCGCGGGCGCCGACCGACGGCCGCGTGCAGCGCCGCCACCCGGGGCGTCGCGGCGAGCGCCCGCGCCGCTGCGACCGGGAAGGCGTACAGGAGCCCGTCCACGAGCTGGAACAGCGACAGGTCCGCGTAGGACAGGCGACGACCCACGAGGTGGTCCGCCCCCTCCGGGTTCGTCGCCAGGACGTGCTCGAAGAAGCCCAGGAAGGCCGGCAGGCGCTCCTCGCGGAACACCGTCGCGGCACGGGCCGCCTCCGGCTGCTGGTCCTCGTAGAACAGGCTGCTGGCGATCGGGTGGTGGGTGTCGTGCACCTCCGACACCGCGTCCGCCACGGTGAGCTGCATCTGGTGCGTGCGGATCCGCGCGGCCTCGCTCTCGCCGACGAGACCCAGACGCGGCCCGAGATAGAGCAGGATCGCGGCCGTCTGCCCAATCGTCAGGTCGCCGTCGCGCAGGACCGGGCAGGCGAAGGACGGGCGCGGGCCGTCCTCGGCGAGGAGGTCGTGCAGCGCGCCGAAGCCCCGCTCGCGGGCGACGTCGATGTAGGGGGCACCGGCCTCCTCCAGGGCCAGGCGCACGAACTCGCCGCGGCCCTGGATGCCCGGCCAGTAGAACAGCGCGTAGGCCACGCCCTACCAGCCCCGCACCTCGTCGTGCGTCGGCCGGCGGCCCTGGGGGGTGAGCCCGTCGATCACGCCCGGCAGAACCTGGGCGAGCTGCGAGAGCAGGTCGTCCCGGCCGAGGCCGGTCTGGCGGCTCAGGGTCTCCACCGTGTCGGAGCCGAGCGCCTGGGCGAGCTGCTGGGGCGCGATCGGCCGGTTCTGCCCGTGCCCGATCCAGGATTCGACCACGTCGCCGAGCCCGCCCTGCCGGAACCGGTCGATGAGCTGGTCGAGGCCGGCCGGACCGGCATTGTCGGGGACCTCGCGGTCGAGGCCGGAATACTGGCCCGCGCGCTGGTCGAAGGGGTTCGGGACCGCACCGCCCGGTCCGCCCGCCTGCGGCGCGGCCCCGCCCCCGAGCATGCCAGAGAATTCGGAGAAGGGGTTGTTCGGGTCGTCGCCCGGCGCGGACGGGGCCGGGCCCGCGGGCCGGAAGCCCTCGTCGCCGCGCGGATGCGGCGCCGGGCGAGCCCCGCCGCCGAAGATGTCGCCGAAGCCGCCCTGGAGGGCCTTCGAGGCGAGCAGCATCAGAAGCGCCTTCACGAGGGGCGACATCGAGGAGCCGCCCTCGCGGCTCTGCCCGCCGAAGACGTTGCCGAGCACCGACCCGATGACCTGATCCAGCAATCCCATGGGACCCTCCCGCCCTCGCCCAGCATCAACGGGGCGGGACAGACGCGGTTGCGTCACGCGGTGCTGCCGGCGTCGATGGTCATCACGCTGCCGGTGATGTTGCGGCCGGTCTCGCCCATCAGGAAGGCCACGGCATTCGCCACGTCCTGCGCCTCCGCGAGGCGCCGCAGGGCGGCGCGGCCGGCGATCTTGCGCCGCTCCGGCTCGCCGAGGCCCGCCGTCATCTCGGTGTCGATGAAGCCCGGCGCCACCGCGTTCACCGTGATGCCGAGCGGCCCGACCTCGCGGGCGAGCGAGCGCGTGAACCCGATCATCGAGGCCTTGGTGGCGGCGTAGACCGAGAGCGCGTTGTAGCCGGTCGAGGCGATGATCGAGCTGATGTTCACCACCCGCCCGGCGCCCTCGGCCATCATGGCGCGCAGGGCGTGCTTGGTCAGCACGATCGGCGCCAGCGTGTTGAGCCGCACCAGCGCCTCGATGTCGGCGAGCGGCATCATCGCGAGCAGGCCCTCGGTGCCGAGGCCCGCGTTGTTGACGAGCCCGTAGAGCGGGCCGTGGGCCTCGCGCAGGCGCCGCACGAGGTCCGGGATGGCGCCCACCTCGGCGAGGTCGGCGGCGGCGAAGTGGATCTCGCCCGGGGCGGCGGCCCGCGCGGCCTCCTCCAGCGCCTCGCTCGGGCGGCGCGCGAGCGCGATCACCCGGAACCCGTCGCCGGCCAGCCGCGCCGCGACGGCGAGGCCGAGCCCCCGGCTCGCACCGGTGACGAGCACGTTACGCATGTCCAACCTCCTGGCGGGGCGCGCCCCGCGCGAGCTTGCCGGCCTGCGTGACCGCGAGGCTCTCGGCGACGCGCAGCACCGCCGGCACCTTGTGGGCGGGCAGGGCGGCCCGGCAGGCGGCGAGGATCTCGGCCGTCACGCCCTCGGCCCCCTCCGTCCCGGAATCGAGCACCACGGTGGCGGTGACGAGCGCACCGGTGATCGGGTTGCGCCGCCCCTCGACCAGGGACATCCGCACCCGCGGGTGGCGGTTGATCACCGCCTCGACCTCCTCGGGATGCACCTTGAGGCCGCCCACGTTGATGATGCCGCCGCGGCGCCCGACGAAGTGGCAGCGCCCGTCGCGGATCTCGATCATGTCGCCGGTATCGACGAAGCCCTCGGCATCCATCAGCACCGGCGCGTCCTCGCCGAGGTAGCGCCGGGCGGTGCGGCCGGACCGGATGCGCAGGGAACCCTCCGCGACCCGCAGCTCCACCCCGGTGTCGCGCGGGCCGAGATAGCTCTCCGGGAAGCCCTCGCGCCCGTCCGTGACCTCGAACCCGACCCCGGCCTCGGTCGAGGCGTAGGCGTGGCCGACCGAGGCCGCCGGGAAGGCGGCGCGCAGGGCGTCGAGAAGCGCCTGGTCGGCGATTTCGCCCGAGAGGCGGACATAGGCGGGGCGGAAGGCGTCGAGGCCGGCGCTCATCAGGGCGCGGCGCCAATGCGAGGGCGTGCCGGAGACGTGGCTGGCGCCATGGCGTCCGAGCCGGGCCAGGAACGCGGCCACGGGCTCGTCCTTGGCGGAGAGCACCAGCGACCCGCCGCCCAGGACGCCGCGCAGGAAGATCTGGAGGCCGCCGTAGCGCCGGATGTCGTAGAAGGTGGACCAGACCGGCGCGGGCGCGCCCGGGTCGCGCGGCCGGATCGCCCCGGTGAGGCCGGCGAGGTCGTGGACGACCATCTTGGGGATGCCGGTGGTGCCGGAGGTCAGCAGCACCCACTCGGTCGCGAGCGGCGCGGCGCCGGGTTGGGGCGCGGGCGCGAGTGGGCCGATGGCGTGGACGGGGCGTCCCCCGACATCCGGCAGGGTGGCCGGGTCGCGGTCGGTGACCACGGCCTCGATTCCGGCCCGGTCGAGGAGGGCGGGGAGGTGGGCGGGGTCGAGATCCGGCGGCGCCAGGAGCAGGCGCCGGGCCACCCCGTCGAGGTCGATCAGCGCCAGGGCGGCCGGGAACTGTTCGCCGGTCGTCACCAGCACCGCCCGCCCGGCGAGCCCGTCCCGGGCGGCGCCGAGGACGCTGGCGCGCGGGAGCGCCGCGAAGGCGGCTTCCGCCTCGCGCCCGATCAGGCGGCCACCCGTCTCCCCGGCGTCCAAGAGCGCCCCGCGCAGCGAAAGAGGCGCGCCGCGCAGGGAGGGGGGCGCCCCGCGCGGAGAGATCGGCTCAGGCCGCGGCATCGACGGCGGCGCCCTCGTAGAGCGCAACGAACTCGCCGACCGTGACCGGGAACACGATCTCATCCGACATCGTGAACGGATCCACGTTCAACTCGCCTTCGAGCCGCGCCACAAGTATCGCGAAACATAAGGAATCGAGCCCGGTCTCGACCAGCGGGGTCTCGTCCGAGAGCGGGGCCAGCTTGCGCTGTTGTTCCTCGGCGATCTGCTTCATTTGCCCGAGAATTGTTAACCTTACAGACATCTGACACTGTCTCCATTTCTCGGCATCAGCTATACCAGTCGAGGCGAAAGCTCATCAAGGCGATCGCGGCGTTAGGGTGAACGGAATGGTCAGGGATGGCCGGGGCGCCGTGCGGCGGCGGCAGATCACGGAGGCCGACCTCGACGCGGTCGCCGGCCTGCTGCGGCGCGGGTTCCGGATGCGGCCGAAGGGCTACTGGCTGCGCGGCCTGCGCCGCCAGGCGAGCCGGCCGGTGCCCGAGGGCTATCCGCGCTTCGGCTACCTGCTGGAGGCCGAGGGACGGCCGGTCGCCGTGCTGCTGACGATCTTCTCCGAAGTTGAGCAGGACGGGCGGCGGATCGTGCGCTGCAACCTGTCGAGCTGGTCGGCGGAGCCGGCCTTCGCGGGTCACGCGGCGCTCCTGGTCGGCGCCGTGCTGCGCGACCCGGGCGTCACCTACCTCAACCTCTCGCCGGCCCCCCACACGGAGGCGATCATCGAGCGGCAGGGCTTCCGGCCGTTCAGCCGCGGGACCCTGCTCTGCCTGCCCTGGCTCGCCGATCCGGAGGAGCCGGTGCGCGTGCATCGGGTGCGCGGGCGGGTGCCCGCCGCGCTCGCGGCCCTGCCCGAGCGGGACCTCGTCGAGACCCACGCCGCCTATGGCTGCGTCTGCGTCGTCGCGGAGGCCGGGGACGGGCTGCACCCCTTCGTGTTCGCGCCGCGACGGATCCTCAAGCGCCTGCTGCCGACCGCGCACCTGATCTACTGCCGGGACCTCGCGGCCTTCCGGCGCTTCGCCGGTCCGGTCGGCCGCTCCCTGCTCGGCCACGGCCACCCGACGGTGCTCGTCGACACCGATGGCCCGCTGCCGGGCCTGGTCGGGCTCTCCCTCGGCCAGCGGCAGGGCAAGTACTTCCGCGGCCCCCATCCGCCCCGGCCGGGGGAGATCCCCTACACCGAGGGCGTGATCTTCGGACCCTGACGCGATGGAGACCGGAATGACGATCGGACATGCGGCGCGGAGCGCTCCCGCGGCGCGAAGTGCGGCCAGGGTGCTGGTGGACCAGCTCGTGGCGAACGGCGTGCGCCACGTCTTCACCGTGCCGGGCGAGAGCTTCCTGCCGGTGCTCGACGCGCTGCGGGATTCCGGCATCACGGTGACGACCTGCCGCCAGGAGGGCGCCGCCGCCATGATGGCGGAGGCCCACGGCAAGGCGACGGGCCTGCCTGGCATCTGCTTCGTCACCCGCGGCCCGGGCGCCACCAACGCCTCGGCGGGCCTGCACGTGGCGCAGCAGGATTCGACGCCGATGATCCTGTTCGTCGGGCAGATCGAGCGGCGCTTCCGCGGCCGCGAGGCCTTCCAGGAACTCGACTACCGGGCGGTGTTCGGTCCGATGGCGAAGTGGGCGACCGAGATCGACGACGCGGACCGGGTCCCGGAGATGGTGGCGCGGGCCTTCGCGACGGCGACCGCCGGCCGGCCCGGCCCGGTCGTGGTGGCGCTGCCCAAGGACATGCTGAACGAGACCACGCAGGCGCCGCTGGCGCCGCCCTTCCGGCCCGTGGAGGCGGCGCCCGGTGCGGACGACCTCGCAACCCTCGCCGACCTGATCGCCGCGGCCGAGCGGCCGGTCGTGGTGCTCGGCGGCAGCCGCTGGAGCGAGGAGGCCTGCGCGGCGATCGCGCGCTTCGCCGAGACCTTCGACCTGCCGATCGCCACGAGCTACCGGCGCAGCCCGCTCTTCGACGCGCTGCACCCGAACTACGCGGGCGATCTCGGCCTCGCCCCCAACCCGAAACTCGTCGCGCGCGTAAAAGCGTCGGACCTCGTGGTGCTGCTCGGCGGGCGCCTCGGCGAGATCCCCTCGCAGGGCTACAGCCTCCTCGACATCCCGGGGCCCGCGACGCGCCTCGTCCACGTCCATGCCGGCCCGGAGGAACTCGGCCGCGTCTACCAGCCCTTCCTCGCCATCAACGCCTCGCCGGCCCGCACCGCCCTGGCGCTGGCGCGGCTGCCGGCCCCGGCCCACCGCCCCTGGCGCGAGCAGGCCGCGGCCGCCCATGCCGATTTCCTCGCCTGGGGCGAGGTCGCGACGCCGCAGCCGGGCGCGGTCAATCTCGGCGAGGTCATCGTCCACCTGCGCGAGACGCTCCCGCGGGACGCGGTCCTGTGCAACGGGGCGGGCAACTACGCCGCCTGGATCCACCGCTTCTTTCGCTTCCGGACCTTCGCGGGCCACATCGCGCCGACCTCCGCCTCGATGGGCTACGGCGTGCCGGCCGCAGTGGCGATGAAGCGCCTGTGGCCGGAGCGGATCGTGGTGTCGATCAACGGCGACGGCGACTTCCTGATGAACGGCCAGGATTTCGCGACCGCCGTGCAGTACCGGCTGCCGATCGTGGTGATCGTCGCGGACAATGCGAGCTACGGCACGATCCGCATGCACCAGGAGCGCGAATTCCCCGACCGCGAGGTCGCCACCGACCTCGTCAACCCGGACTTCGCCGCCTACGCGCGGGCCTTCGGCGGCAAGGGCTGGACGGTCGAGCGGACAGACGACTTCCCGGTGGCCTTCGCGGAGGCGCTGGCCTGCGGGGAGCCTGCGATCATCCACCTCAAGATCTCCCGGGACGCCATCACCCCGGGCCAGACCCTGACGCAGATCCGCGCCAAGGCGCTGGCCGGGCGCTGAGCCCGGTCCGCGCCGCGGCTTGACAGGGTGCGGGCCCAAACGGCAGGTGCGGTGTCCCGTCTTCCACGACGCCCGCCCCTCCACCGCCCGCGAGCATGTCCGGCGCGCCACGTTTCCTGCCCGTCTCGGTGAGCTACGCCGGGGGCGCCGCCGCCGGGCCGCGTCCGGACGCGCACGTGGTCGCGCCCAACAACCGCTTCGCCCGGGTGGTGCTGAGCTTCGCGGACCTCGCCCCCGAGACCTGGGTCGAGTTCGCCTTCCAGCTCGCCTGGGATCCGGCCGAGCCCGCCGCCAACGCCCTCGACTTCGCGCTGGTGGGTGTCGACTTCCAGGCGCAGGACAAGTCGAGCCTCGATTTCGAGCAGGTGCCGGGCCTGACCCGCACGCTGCTCGACCCGCAGAGCACCTGGATCGCCGGTCCGGCCTATTGCGACGCCCCGGAGGGCACCTGCACGGCGATGGTGCGCGTCGCCTTCCTGGTGCCGGATCCCGCCCGCCACGCGGCGGTGAGCCTGCGCTCCTGGCGCAACGGCCTGCCCTTCGAGGTCGCGCGGCCGGAGCTGCGCCAGGCCGGCCCGGGCCGCGCCAAGCGGCGGCGGCGGCGGCTGAGCCTGCAGCCCGACTGGATCGACCTCGCGCTGGTGCCGAACCGGCCCCTGGTGGTGCGCGGGCAGATCCACGCCGCGCGCGCCGGCCGGGAGGGGGCGCTCGCCCGGCTGAGCTACCGGGATGCCGCTGGGGCCGTGATTCCGCCGCCCTATCCGGACACCGTCTCGACGCCGGATTTCGGGGCCGGGATCGCGCTGCCCGCCCACCGGCAGGCGCGGCGCTTCACCCTCGACCTCGTGCCGCCGCCGAAGGCCGCGGGCGTGCGGATCGGCTTCACCGCGCTCACCGTCGACGCCGATGTCGAGCTCACCGGCCCGCCGGAGATCGGGCTGGAGGATTCGCTGCGCCTGGAAGCCCTCTGCGGCGACGACATCATCGATGCCGGCACCTTCCTCGACCGGGTCGACGCGGCCTTGTCCCTGCGCGGCTCGCCGGCCCCGGCGGAGAGCGTGCCGCTACTGCTGGAGCAGTCGCGCATCCTCCAGCACGGGAAGCGGCCGGCCTGGCCGTCGCTGCGCCTCGCCCGGGCGGGCGAGTGGGAATTGCCCGAGGCGCCGAGCTGGAGCGAGGACCCGTTCGGATCGCCCGCGTGGCGGCTGGAATACCAGTCGCTGGGCTGGCTGCTGCCGCTCGCCGCCGCCGACACCGCGAAGGCGACCGAGATCGCCCTGGCGTGGTCGCGGGCCAATCCATGGGGCAGCCCGACGGACCCGCTGAGCCTGCACCCCCTCGCCATGGCGGTGCGGGCCGAGGTGTTCGTGGCGCTGCTCGCCCCCTTCGCCATCGGCTCGATGCGGGTCGAGCCCCTGCGCACGCTCGCGGGCGAGGCGGTGCGGCACGGCTTCGCCCTCGCGGAGATCGTCGGCCAGAACGCCGTGGCGCGCACGCTCCACCACGTCCAGGCCGCCGTGGCCCTGCGGGCGCTGGCCCAGGCGCTGCCGCGCTTTCCTCTCTCTGACTTCTGGACCTCGCTCGCGGCCCTGGCGCTGGAGGAGGGGTTCGAGGCGCTGAGCGCGCCCGACGGCAGCCTCACCGACCCGTCCCTGCACCAGCGGCTCGAACTCGCGAGCCTCGGCCACCTGCTGGCGGAGAGCCTCGGCGACGCGCCGCCCGGGCCGCTGATCCGCGGGCGGATCGGCCCGGGCCTGCGCCAGCTCTCCGGGCTCCTCGACCCGGGCGGGCGCCTGCCGCCCTTCGGCGACGCGCCCCAGGGGGTCGACCACCGCGCCTGGATCGGGCGACTGCTCGGCCCGGGCGAGCGGGTCGCGGTGGAGCGGGGCAGCCTCGTTCCGGCGCGGGGTGGCTCCGGGGTGATCGCCGTGCGCGCGGAGGGGCCCGGGGGGACGCGGGCGCATTTCGCCTGCCTGTTCGGGGAGCAGCGCCACGCCCACGGCCACGCGGATTGCACCTCCTTCGTGTTCTCGGCGGAGGGCGTGCGCTGGATCGTGGAGGCCGGCGGCTCGGGCCAGATCGAATCCGGCCTGGTGCGCCACTACCTGACCTCGGCGCGGGGCCACAACGTCGCTTGGCCGGACGGGCGCGAGCCGGGCGCCGGCACCGGCTGGCTCGCCGAGACGGCCCGCCTCGACGGGGCCACCGCCTACGCGATCGGCACCAGCGTGCACGGGCCCGATTACCGTCACCGCCGGGTGATCGTCACCCTGGACGACCTCACGGCGCTGGCGGTGTTCGACCGGTTCGAGACCGACGGGCGGCCGCTCTCGGTGGAGGGCCTGCTGCACTTCCCGCCGGACGTGCTGGTGGCGCTCGCCGGCCCGCGCCTCGTCCTGGCCAGCCGCGAGGTGCACCGGCTGCGGGTGGTGCCGCGGGTGGTGACGGGCAAGCGCGGCGGCCTCGCCCTGGTGAGCGGCCGCAGCGACCGGCCGGGCGGCCTGCAGGGCTACCTCTCGCTCAAGCCCGGCGTCCTCCACCCGTCGAGCACCCTGCGTTACGTCTTCCACGGCGAGGGCGCGGTCTGCGGCGGCGTCGCCATCGCGCTCGACGAGGGACGGGAGAAGGCCCTCGCCGGGCGGCTGGCGCTGGAGGCGGTGACGCGGCTGCTGGGTGAGACGTAGCCGGGACGCTGACGTCCTCTCCACCCGGAAGCGGTTCTGTCGCGCTGGAATGGAGTGTGCATGAGCTCGGCGGGCGGCTCGAGAGCCCATCGTACGGTCTCCCCGTCGGCCGGAACCACGCGGATCCGTTTGACCGGGGCGGTCATCATCCTCACCAGCATCGCGGCTGTCCGGGGACAATGTGAGGCACTTCTCCCCTCTCCCGAGTGGGCTAGCGGATCCACAGAACGCGAAAAATACACATGAGACAGATACTTACGTCGACACACAACGGTTCTCGGATATGGCGCGGGGAACCCCTCTCCCGTGCGGGAGAGGGGCAGGGGTGAGGGTCCAGGTGGTTCAGCAAGTATTCTGAAGTGTCCCGCTGCCAGCACGACCGCCCTCGCTTGATGACGGCACGGTCCGGGACCCTCACCCCTACCCCTCTCCCGCACGGGAGAGGGGATCCCGCGCCACTCTCGTTCCTGAATAAGCCACTGTGAATGCAAGACTTATTTTAGGAGCGAAGGACACCTTTGAAAGACCTGGACTGTCCCTACAGAGGCACGCACCCGGGGACAGGAGGACCCTTCGCATCATCCGGCACCGTATGAACCCCGCGGCCCCGAGGCCGCTCACCTTCGGCCTACGCGTAGCGCCGCCCGACCACTTCGCCTATGCACCGCCACCTGGGGTGCCGCCGCCTGGGAACGACGAGGGACACGACAATGGTTTCACGCAGAGATATCGCGTCGCTCCTCGGTGGCGGCACGCTCGCGGCGCTCTCGCCCGTGGGGAGCGCCCAGGCGCAGACCCCGCCCGCGGAGAACACCTTCCAACGCATCCGGCGCTCGAAGAAGCTCCGGATCGCCGCCGCAATCGGCACCGAGCCCTACTACAAGAAGGACATCGCCACCGGGCAATGGTCCGGCTTCTGCATCAGCATGGCCCAGGACCTCGCCAAGGCCATGGAGGCGGAACTCGAGATCGTCGAGTCCACCTGGGGCAACTCGGTGCTCGATCTGCAATCGAACAAGATCGACATCATGTTCGGGTTGTCGCCGACGCCGTCCCGCGCGCTGACCGTCGAGTTCACGCGGCCGATCATGAACAACACCTTCACGGTCATCGCCAAGCCGGGCTTCGAGCCGAAGACCTGGGCCGACCTGAACAAGCCGGAGGTCCGCGTCGCCGTCGACATCGGGTCGTCGCACGACCTGTTCGCGCGCCGCGTGCTCCCGAACGCGACCCTCGTCGCGCTCAAGACCCCGGACGAGGCGATTCTGTCCGTGCAGTCGAACCGTTCCGACTGCGTGATCCAGGTCGCGATGCTCTCCCTGGTGACCGCCAAGAAGAACCCGAAGCTCGGCCGGATCGTCGTGCCGACGCCCGTCAGCGCCCAGCCCACCTGCGCCGGCGTCCGCGCCGAGCCCGACCCCCGGTTCCGGACCTTCGTGGACAACTGGCTCGAGTACAATCGCGGGCTCGGTTCGGTGAAGAGCTGGATCACGTCCAGCCTGGAGATCGTCGGCATCCAGCCGCAGGACATCCCCGCGGAGATCGTGTTCTGACGAGCCGGCCGGTGCGCCCGCTGGGCATCATCATGCTCGACACCCGGTTCGAGCGGCCGCCCGGCGACGTCGGACACCCGGAGACCTGGCCCTTTCCCGTTCGCTACGCGGTCGTGCACGGCGCGACGGCGCGGCGCGTGGTCGAGGGGCACGACGCGGACCTGATCGACGCCTTCGTCGAGGCCGGCGAGGCCCTGCGCTCCGACGGCGCGGTCGGCCTCATCACCTCCTGCGGCTTCCTCGCGGCGCGGCAGCGGAGCCTCGCGCGCCGTCTGTCCCTCCCGGTCGCGACCTCCAGCCTGATGCAACTGCCACTGATCGCCCGCTGCCTGCCGCGGGGCCGGCGCCCGGCCGTGATCACCTACGACGCCGCGGCCCTCACCCCCGCCCACTTCTCGGAAGTCGGGGCCGATCCGGAGACGCCGGTCGTCGGCCTGCCGGCGGACGGACGGCTCCACGGCGTCATCGAGCGCGGCGAGCCCTACGACCGCGCCGCCCTCCGGCAGGAGGTTCTCGAAGCGGCCGACCGGCTCGTGTCCGGTCGCGACGATATCGGCGCGATCGTGATGGAATGCACCAATCTCCCACCCTTCTCGAAGGCGGTCGCAACCACGTTCGACCGCCCCGTCTACGACATCGTCACCCTCGGTCGGTGGTTCTACGAAGGCCTGGCCCCGTCCGCGTTCTCATACCCGTAGCGAGCGGTCCGCGATGTCGTACGAATGGGATTTTTCCTTTTTATTCCAATATAATAAGCTCATCCTCGTCGGGGCATTGTACACGTTGGGGTTCACGATCCTCACCTCGGTGTCGGGTCTGTCCGTCGGCGGCCTGATCGCCCTGCTGCGTCTGTCGGGCTCGACGATCGTGACGCTGCCGCTGATGGCCTGCATGGAGGTGTTCCGGTGCACGCCGGTTCTGGTTCAGCTGGTGTGGATGTACTACGCGTTGCCGATCCTGACCGGGGTCGAACTGGCGCCGGGCACGGCGGCTTTCGTAACGCTGACCCTCTACGGCGCCTCGTTCTTCGCCGAGATCATCCGGGGCGGCATCGCGTCCATCGACGCGGGGCAGTGGGATGCCGGCCGAGCCCTGGGCATGCGGCGGAGCGCCCTGATGCGGCGGGTTGTGCTGCCGCAGGCGCTGAAACGGATGATCCCGCCCCTCGTCAACCAGATCGTCCTGCAGTTGAAGAACACGTCGCTTCTGTCGGTGCTCGCCGTGCCCGACCTGCTCTACCAGGGACAGCTGATCACGTCGGCGACCTACAGGCCGCTCGAAACGTACACCATGATCGCCGTGATCTACTTCATCATCCTGTTTCCACTGACCACCCTGGCCTACGGCCTGGAGAAGAGGCTCGCCCGCTGAGCGCGGCGGAGCCGTTCGTCGATGCCGGGAGCAACGCGATGACCGACCCAGCGATGATCGAGGTCCAGCACGTTAAGAAGTCGTTCGGGACCCTGCCCGTGCTCAAGGACATCTCCGTCCGCGTGCCCCGGGGCGGTGTGGTCGCGATCATCGGTCCGAGCGGCTCGGGCAAGTCGACCCTGCTGCGCTGCCTCAACCTGCTCACCATCCCGGACGAGGGCAGCATTCGGATCGGGACGCACGCCGCCGCGTTCGGCAGGGGCCACCGGATGCCGAGGGACAAGGATCTGGCGGCCTTCCGCGCCACCGTCGGCATGGTGTTCCAGAGCTTCAACCTGTTCCCCCACATGTCGGTCGTGCGGAACGTCATGGAGGGGCCGGTCACCGTGCTCGGGCGGGGCCGGGACGAGGCGCGGGACCTGGCGCTCCGGCTGCTCGACAAGGTCGGCCTGCGGGACAGGGCGGACGCCTCTCCGGACCGATTGTCCGGCGGCCAGAAGCAGCGCGTGGCGATCGCGCGGGCGCTTGCCATGTCGCCGGACGTGATGCTGTTCGACGAGGCGACCTCGGCCCTCGACCCCGAGCTCGTCGGCGAGGTCCTCACCGTCGTGCGCCAGCTCGCGGCCGAGGGGATGACGATGGTGCTCGTGACCCACGAGATCGCCTTCGCCCGCGACGTCGCCGACACGGTGATGTTCATGCGCGACGGCTACGTCGTCGAGACGGGACCGGCCCGGGAGGTCATCGATACCCCGCGCGAGGCCGCAACGAAGGCCTTCCTCAGCCACTTCCACCGCGGGAGCGCCTCCCCGGCACCGGCCTGAGAGGCGGTCCCGCCTGCGCCCCTCACATCCGCAGGTCCTTGCGCGGCACGAAGTTGAAGTCCTCGACCAGCACGTCCTTCACGACCTCGGCCCCGAGCCGCTCGTTGACCTTGGCGCGGATTTCGTCGAGACGTTTGGTGATGTTGTACTTCGAGATCTTGCGGAAATCGAGGCTCGCGTCACCGTAGATCTGCCGGAACGCCTCGTCGATCACGAAGGAATTGGGCGGCACCGCGACCGTGTGCATGAGCTTGGCGTCCGCGGTGAACACCAGCACGGCGACAATGTAGCCCTGGAGCGCGCCGTCCGCGATGATCGGCACGTTGATGGCGCGCAGCTTCTGGTACTGGAGCCCTTCGAGGTAGGGCTCGGTCTTCTGCTGGAACAGCCCGGCGCCCCAGGTCACCACGCCGTAGCACGAGAGCAGGGTGACGATGCAGATCCACAGCCCCGTGACGACGATGCGCATGGCCGGGCCTCAGCGATGGGCCTGGGTGTAGGTGCCGTCCGATTCCGCGGCGCGCAGGGCGCCGGCGATGATCTCGGACACCTCCTCGACCGCCCGCAGGTGGAGGGCGACGACCTCCTGGTTGCGGACAAGCTTGTCCTGGACGCGCGCCAGGCAGGCGGCGAGGGCCGGATCGGCGCCCGTCTCCTCGGAGTGGCGGGCGAGGCGGGTGAGTTCGAGGAGGCTCTGGCTCTTGCGCCGGTTGATCTCCTCCTGATCGAAGGGCTGGCGCAGCAGCAGCGCCTCCGTCTCCGTGTCGAGGGTGGCTTCGAGCCGCGTCAGGGAGGCGATCAGCATGGCGGAACGTCCTGGTGTGGGGCCGGACGCGGTCCGGCGGGGGAGGGGATCGACGCGGCCGGCCCAGGTCGCCGAGGGCGCTAGCCCTGGGTCTTGTCCGTGGCGCCGGTCTGCGCCGGGTGGGACTTCTCCAGCATCTTGGCGATGCCGATGCCGCCGGCCTTGGCCACCTGGCCGCTGATCTGCTCGGCCAGCATCGACTTCCAGTAGCCGCCGGCGATGCCCTTGCCGTAGACGGAGCCCGCCTTGGCGGGCAGCATCGCCTCGACGAAGTGCTGCATCACCATCGCCTCGAACTGCCGGTAGGGAGTCGAGCGGCCCGCCGAGAGGGCGGTGTCGGTCTTGGCCGCCGTGAGCTGCGCCTGGGCGTCGTGCGGCATGTGCGTGGAGAGGCCGGCGCCGGACATCGCCGAGGCGAAGGCGGCCGGGTCGACGGGGCCGGTGGCGGTCCCGAGCTTGGAGGCGGCCTCCTGCGCGCGGGCGGGATCGGCCGCCCGGGCCACGTCGAGCACGATATCGGAGGGAGGCGTGATGCTCATGGTCGTCTCATGGGCGTCTGGCGGGTGGACGGCTGGCGCCGACGGTGAGGTGAATCGGCATTAACCGGGCTGGCTTACGGGAGGCTTGCGTCGCCGCCTGCCGCGAGCCCGTCGAGGCGCTCCAGGAGGTCGCGACGCTCGTCCTCGCGCCGGGCCTGCGCGCCGAGGCTCGCGACCTGGCGCTCGCTGCGCTTCTGCGCGAGGGCGCGCTCCCGCACCGCCTCCTGCTGCCGCTGCGCGGCCGCGTCGAGGGCGGATCTCTCGCCGGCGATGGTCCTGAGGCAGCGGGCGGCGGCTTCGAGGAACAGGCCCGCCACGGCGGTGTCGCCGAGCGAGCCGAGCAGGGCGGATTCCTGCGCGTCGGCGGCCTCGACGCGGCGGCGCGTCTCGGCAAGTTCCCACTCCGCCGCCCGGCGCATCTGCTCCTGGAGGGCCATCAGGCGCTTGGCGCGGGCGAGGCGGTTGGCGGTGCGCATCGCTCAGCCCTGCCGCAACCAGGCCGCGTAGGACCCGAGGAACTGCATCAGCACCTCGCCCTCCAGCGAGTAGACGATGAACAGCCCGCCGGCGATCACGAACGGGGTCGCGATGAAGAAGACCGGGATCGTGGGCGTCAGCTTGTTGGCGAAGCCGACCGCGAGGTTCACGATCACCGAGTAGATGATGAAGGGCGAGGTGATGCGCAGGCCGACCACGAACACGCTGGTGATCTGGTCGACGAGCTGGATCAGGGCGAATTGCGCGCCGAGCACCTGGCCCGGGGGCAGGCGGACGTAGGATTCGACGAGCCCGCGAAAGAGCTCCCAGTGCAGGTCGGCCGCGAACAGGAGCGCGGTTGCCGCCATCATCACCAGGGCGACGAGGGCGCCCTGCGGCTCGGTGCCCTCCATGGCGACGCCCGGGATGGCGTTGAAGCCGATCGCCATGGTGAGCGCGGTCGTCACGGTCTCGAGGACGAACAGGAAGATCCGCCCGAGCAGCCCGATGATGAAGCCCGTCAGGCTCTCCGCCAGGATCCACAGGAAGGTCACGGCCGGCTCCTGCCCGTCGAGGCGGCCTCGGAACAGCGGCAGGACCAGGGGGCTGAGGGCGAAGGTGACCGAGAGCGCCAGGAACAGCCGGACCTGCGGCGGGATGCGGGCGCTGGAGATGCCCGGCGCCACCATCAGGCAGGCGCCGATGCGGCAGAACATCAGGAAGATCCCGAGGAGGGCCTCGGGGGCGAAGCTGCTCACGAGATCGTCCCGAGGGAGCGGATCTCGACGCCCCGGGCGATCTCGAGATGCGAGAGCACCGGCAGCGTCGGGAAGATGCGCTCGATGATCATGCGCACGTAGGGGCGGGCGTCGGGCGCGGTGACGAGGGCGAAGCTGTGCACCTCCTTCTGCCGCGTGCGGATCGCCTCCGCCGCCTCGGTGCCGAACTGCTCGACGAGGCGCGGGTCGATGTCGAACTCCACCACCTCGCCCTTGGCGTCGCGCTTGAGGCTCTGGTGGAACGAGAGGTCCCAGCGGGCGCCGAGCCGCAGCACCGCCAGCACGCCATCCTCGGCGAGGTCGCCGCAGATCTGCTGGGCGATGCGCATCCGCACGTGCTCGGCGATCTGCTCGGCACGGCGCGCATGGGGGGTGATCTCGGCCACCGCCTCCAGGATCAGGTGCAGGTTGCGGATCGAGACGCGCTCGGCGAGCAGCAGCTTGAGCACCGCCTGCAGGCCCGAATAGGAGATCTGCGACGGGCAGATCTCGTCGAGCAGCCGCTTGTACTCGGGCTCCAGCCGATCGAGCAGGTTGCGCATGTCCTTGTAGGACAGGAAGTGGGGCAGGTTGTTGCGGATCACCTCGGACAGGTGGGTGAGCAGCACCGAGGTGCCGTCCACCGGCTCGAAGCCGGCGCGGCGCGCCTCGCCCGCGTAGGCGTCGAGCACCCAGAGGGCCTTCATGCCGAAGGCGGGCTCGCGCACCTCCTCGCCCGGCACGTCGGGCCGCGGCCCCTCGCCGACCACCACCAGGGATTCGCCCGGCCGGATCTCCTGGGTCGCCGCGAGCGTGCCGTGGATGCGGATCTGGTAGGATTTCGGCGGGACGGCGAGGCTGTCGCTGAGCTTGATGTCGGGGACGACGAACCCGTATTGCAGCGCGAACTTGCGGCGCATCTTCGCGACCCGGTGGCCGAGTTCGACCTTCGCGCCCGCCGCCTGGGCGGCGAGGTGGCGCCCGAGGCAGAGTTCGATCTCCGGGGTCTTGAGCGCCTCCTTGACCGAGTCCTTCGCGGCCGTGAGCTTGCGCTCCTCCTCGATGGCGGTTTTGGCGGCCTCGGCGGCCTTCTTCTCGGCGAGCCGGCGGGGAATCGCGTAGGCGACCGAGCCCATCAGGCCGGCGAGCACCATGAAGGGCAGGAAGGGCAGGCCCGGCACGATGGCGAAGAGGCCCATCAGCGCCGCCGCCACGGCGAGCGCCCGCGGATAGGCGCCGAGCTGCCCGAGCACCGCCTGCTCGGCGGTGCCCCGGGTGCCGCCCTTCGAGACCAGCAGGCCGGCGGCGAGAGAGACGATCAGCGCCGGGATCTGCGAGACGAGGCCGTCGCCGACCGAGAGCTTGGTGAAGACGTCGGCGGCGGTGCCGAGGGGCAGGCCGTGGCGGGTCGTCCCGATGATGATCCCGCCGAAGATGTTGACCGCGATGGTGATCAGGCTCGCCACCGCCTCGCCGCGGACGAATTTCGAGGCACCGTCCATGGAGCCGAAGAAGGCGCTCTCCTCCTCCAGCTCGCGGCGGCGGCGCTGCGCCTCCTTGTCGTCGATGAGCCCGGCATTGAGATCGGCGTCGATCGCCATCTGCTTGCCGGGGATGGCGTCGAGGGTGAAGCGGGCGCCCACCTCCGCGATGCGGGTCGCGCCCTTGGTGATGACCAGGAAGTTGACGGTGATCAGGATCGCGAAGACCACGATCCCGATCACGAAGTCGCCGCTCATCACGAATTGCGAGAAGCCCTGGATGACGTGGCCGGCGGCGTTCACGCCGGCCTGGCCGTTCGCCAGGATCAGCCGCGTCGTCGCGATGCCGAGCGCGAGGCGCAGGAGCGTGGCGATGAGCAGGACGGTCGGGAAGGCGGAGAATTCGAGGGGCTTCTGGATCCAGAGCGCCACCATGAGGATCAGCACGGAGAGCGCGATCGAGAAGGCGAGCCCGATATCGATCAGAACGGCGGGGATCGGCAGGAACAGGATCGCCAGGATCGCCACGATGCCGGCCGCGAAGCCGAAATCCCGCCGCGTCCGCTGCTCCAGCCCCACTGCCTCGACCAATGCCATCGCGGCTCCCCGCTCTCCCGTGATGGGGGGATCATTCGCGGGACAAGCTTGCGCGAGGGTGGCGGGGACCGCTCTCGAAAGGGCGAGGCGTTGCCCGACAGGGTGGTGCGGACCCTGGGTCAGCCATGATACAGCACGAACGAGGAGCGGACACGTCCATGCCGATCGCCGAGGAGAGCCGTGACGGGGATCGCGCTTCGTGGGCTGGGTGACAGCGCGAGCCCTGCGCTTCCCGACCTCCCGCCGGATCTCACTTTTACGTTGCTCGGCAGCTCTGCTGCCGACAGCGACTTCGCGTTCCAGGCCAAGCGGGAAGCGTTAGGACCCCACGTGGCGGTGCGCTGGGGGTGGGACGAGGCGTTTCAGCGCCGATTGCACGAGGAGCGCTACCGCGAGAAACCGTTCTTCGCGATCCAGCGCGGAGATCACCGCCTCGGGACAGTCTCACTCTCGGTGCTCACCACGCATGTCCGCTTCGGCGAATTCTACCTGCTGCCGGCGTTCCAGGCTCGCGGAACGGGCACGGCCGTGCTCCGTCACTGCCTGGCACTGGCTGACGGTCTTGGGCTCTCCGTGAGGCTGGAATACCTGCTCTGGAACCCGGTGGGTGCGCTCTACCGGCGCTGGGGGTTCGTGGAGCAAGGGCGTTCCGCCATCCACGCCTTCATGGAACGACCGCCGTGCTGACTGCCACCCCGGGGAGTCGACGATCGTGACCAAGGTCCGACCCACTCGCCCCGTGCGAATCAGTCTCCTTTTAGAACCCCGTCACGAGCCGCCCGTAGACCAGTTCGGTTAAGCTGTAGAGCTGCGTGCCGACGAAGGACGCGGTGATCAGCATGATGAGCAGGGTGACGACGATCTTCGGCACGAAGGTGAGCGTCACCTCCTGGATCTGCGTCAGCGCCTGGAGCAGGGCGACCACGATCCCGACCAGCATGGCGGCGGCCACCGAGGGACCGGCGCCGACCAGGATCGTCCAGATCGCCGAGCGCACCAGTTCCAGGGCGTCGATCTCGTTCACGACAGCGTCACCCCGCTGCCGAGGATCAGCGTGCGGCCGTCCCGGAGCGTCGCCTCCGGACCGTCGGTGGTGATCCGCACCGAGGACACCACGCCGCTGACCGTCCCATCCTGCGAGGTCACCGTGCGGCCGATCGCGCTGTCGGCCTGCCCCAGATAGCTGGAGGCCAGGATGGAATCGAGCTTCTGGTTCGTCTTGGTGCTCTGCTCGACCTCCGAGAAGGTGGCGAGTTCGCCCATGTATTGCGTGGAGTCCATCGGCTTGGTCGGATCCTGATTCTTCATCTGCGTGAGCAGCAGATTGAGGAAGGTGTCCGAGTTCATCGACAGGGCGGTCGAGGAGGTGGTGGCGGCCGAGGTGCCGCCCGAGGCCGCTCCGCTCGCTGCGCCCGTGCCCGCCGTGGCGGTGCTGGTGCCGGTGACCGTGGTCATCGCTGTCATCTCCTGTCGCCCGGCATCCCGCGCCGCGGCCTCGTCCGGTGTCGTGCGATCGCCGGCCGCCGGGAGCGCGACGCGGGGATCGACCTCGTTCGGGCGGCGGAGGGTCGCCGCCCGGATTCCTAGGCCGCGCGCCGGCGGCCGGGGACGGGGGTCGGCTCGGAGGAGGGCGCCTCGCCCGCCGCCACGCCGCCGCCCAGCACCGCGGCCTCGGCCGGGTAGAGCCCCCGGATCAGCTTCAGCGCCTCGAAGGGACGCCCCGCCGCGATCTGGGCCGAGGCGGCGAGAAGCCCGGCGCGGATCTCCGGATTGGTCAGCGCCGCCATCAGCCCCGCATGCAGTTCGTCGTAGAGGCGGCGGGCCTCGGCGGTCCGCGACGGGTCGATCAGCAGCACCTGCGCGGCGAAGTAGAGCTGGCGCAGGGGCGTCGTCGCCTGCTCCGGCTGCAGCACGTGCTGCTCCAGGAGGAAGGTGGCCTCGTTGAGGAGTTCCAGCGACACGCGACGGTCGACGCGCAGGACCGCTCCGTTCACGTAGACCCGCTCGCCGGATCGCAGGGAGAGGCGCATGCGCTGGCTCATCGCAGGCCGTCGCGGATGGCGGTGTTCACGTCGATCAGGGGTGCGAGGCTGCGCCGATGCTCGCGCAGGGCCTCGCTCGCCTCGCGCATGCTCCACAGGCCGATCGACACGAGATCGCTGCGCAGGGCCTCCGGCAGCCCGTTGGCCGGGCTGAGCAGATCCTCGATCAGGATGTCCCACAGGCGCTGCAGGAAGCTCACCGCCTCGCCGCGATCCTCGATCTTCGCGTCGGCGGCGTCGGCCTTGCGCAGGAGGGTCAGGGCGCGATCGAACGCCGCGCGCTCGCGCTCGCGGCACAGATCGGGCGCGTCCTCCAGGATCTCGTTGTAGGAAAAGCGGTACATCGTTGCTGATGCCTCGTCTGACTCGGACCTGGCGCGCCAGGCCGTCGGACCACCCGGTCGGCTCGAACCCGCTCCGGAAGGGAAGCGTGCGGTCCGGGCCGGGCGTTCGTCTTCAAGTATCTCAGGAGAGTTTGTGTTTAAGGTTAACACCGACGCTGCCTGAGACGGAGTTGGGTCGGATACCGTCCCGTGGGTTCACTCGACACGCTCTTCGAGCGCAGAACATCTACAGGAATGCGCGTACAAGACGGTCGTCGTAGCTGCACAACCTTCAGTGATCATCCCAGATAGCTGACGAGATTGAGTTGGCGCAACTGCGAGGTGAGAGAGTAGGAGATCTGGATCTGGGTGTTGACCTGGTCGAGCCGGGTCTTCGCGGCGGCGGTGTCGACGCCTTCGAGGTCGTTGATCCGGCTCGTCAGGAAGCCGCTCTGGGTGTCCATGCGGGTGTTCGCCGCCTTGATCTGCGCCTGCGTGGTGCCGAGGTCGGTCTGGAGCCCGATCAAGCCCTCGCCCGCCTGCGACAGCAGGTCGGTGACCTTCTTGGCGACCACGGCTTGCGTGGAACTGGGCATGGACTGGACGCCGATGCTCGACGAGAGGATGTAGGCCATGGCGAGGCTGCGGAACGGCGTCGCGTTGGCGCTCACCGAGGTCTGGGCGGTCGTGTCGGGGGCGATGCGGCTGGTGATCGCGGTGTCGGAGGCCGTCGACCAGGTCGTCTTCCAGTTGGCGTCGTCGAACAGCGTCGCGAAACGGCCGTTCAGGAAGGCGGTCATCTGGTCGGGCGTGATCGTCGACGGGTTCGCGCCGTTGAATTCCGCCGTCACCGCGGCGTCGACGGCCTGCTTGGTGGCGGAGGTCGCATCGTAGCTGGCGAGGGGCGCGGTCGAGGTGTTCAGCCCGGCGAAGATGTACTGCCCGTCGCTCTCCGCGTTGAGCGAGGAGATCAGCCCGGCGAGCCGCGTCGTGGCGAGGGACGACACCGTCGCGAATTTCTGTCCGTCCGGCGCCGCGATCAGGTTCTTGAGGGTGTCGGCCGCGTCGCTCTGGAGCTGCTGCAGCGTCGCCTGGGTCTGGTCGACGCGCAGGCTCGTCACGCTGTTGTCCTTGGTGAGCGCGTCGAGCTGGGCCTGCTGCTGGCGCAGCGTGAAGCCGAGGTTGGTGCGGCTGCCGAGTTCGAGGCCGACATCGGCGTAGCGGCCGGTCGCCGTCTCCGTCGTCAGCTTCGTGCTCTCCTGCTGCAGCCGCATCGCGGTCGTGCGCGGCGCGTTCCAGACGTTTTGCGAAGAGATGTAGCTCGTCTGCATGGACTAGACCGCCTGCATCAGGGTTTTGAGCATGTCGTTGACCGTCGAGAGCAGCTTGGCGGAGGCGGCGTAGGATTGCTCCAGCTGCAGCGCCTGCGCGCTCTCGTCGTTGGTGTTGACGCCGGTGGCGCTCGACAGGGCGTCGGAGGCCTTGCCCAGCAGCGTCTGGTTCTGGTCGGCGGTGTCGGAGGCGCTCTTGCGCTGCGCCTCCAGCCACCCGGCCGAAGCGGCCGCGTAGCTGGTGAGGCTGAACGTGCCGTTCGGCCCCGCCGGCGTGCCCATGGTCGTGGTCGCCGAGAGCGCGGCCGTGAGGGCGTTGAGCCGGCCCGCGAAGGCGGTGTTGCCCGACACCGCCGGGTTCGCCCGGTAGGTCGACCCGTTGATGCCGCCGTCGCGCAGGAGCGTCAGGGTGCCGCCCTGCTGCGGATCGACGGCGCCGTTCAGGGAGATCGTCGCGGCGAGCCCGGTCGCGGAGGCGGGCAGGGCGGAGCTGCTGCCGCTGGTGAACACACCCGCGAGCGTCGCCCCGGTCGCCGGGGGGGTCGGCGCCTCCGCGAAGGCCGAGACCAGGCCGGAGGCGATCTGGTCGAGCTGCTCGCCATAGGCCGGCGCGACCACGTCGCGCAGCTGGCTCAGGCCAGCGAGCTTGCCCGAGCGCAGGGGCATCGGCGAGTTCGGCCCGGTGACCGGGACGCCGTCGACCATCACGGCGTTCCCGGTGACGCCGGACCCATAGACCGTCGTCGGCGCGAAGGTCACGGCGCGGGGGGTGCGGTCGTAGAGCGGCACGCCGCTGTCGGTGTAGAGCGCCACGTCGCCGCCCGCCCGCGCCACGGTGGTGATCCCGAGCTGCTCGGAGAGCTTGGCGACGACCCGGTCGCGGGCGTCGAGGTCATCGGTGACGTCCACCCCCATCGCGGAGCCGCGCATCACCGCCTTGTTGGCGATGTCGAACTGCGACAGGAGGTCGTTGATGCTCGACACCGAATCGGCCATCGCCCGGTCGGCGTCCTCCTGGGTCGAGGCCACCGCCGCCGCGCCCTGGTTCAGGCTCGAGGCCACGCCCCGGGCCGCCTCGAGGGCCGCGCGCAGCTGCGTGGTGTCGTCGGGCTTATTGGCGGCCGATTGCAGGGCCGCCGCCAGGGTGGAGAGCTTCGCGGCCACCGCGGTCTGGCCGTTCGTATCGCCGACCGTCTGCTGAAGGGCCTGGAGGCCGCTGAGCAGGGCGTCGGAATTGGCGAGGTCCGAGGTCGCCCCGATCATCCGCCCGTAGAGGGCGGCATCGCTCGCCCGCGTGATCACCACCGAGACGCCGCCGCTCTGCGACACGAGGGTGGCGATCTTGCGCGAGTAGCCCGGATCCGAGGCGCCCGCCACGTTGCGCGACGTCACGGCGATCTGGCTCGACGTGGCCAGGAGCGAGGAACGCGCGGCGTTGAGCGCGAAGGAGAGGCCCATCGGGAGGCTCCGGAGGAGTCGCGGGGAGCGCCCCTCCCGAGCCGGGAGGGGCGCCGTCGTCGGTCAGGCAAGGCTCAGCGCTTGAGCTGCATCAGCGTGTCGAGCATCTCGTTGCTGGTCATGAACACCTTGGAATTCGCCGTGTAGACGGTCTGCGACGAAATCATCGAGGTGAGTTCCGTTGCGACGTCGACGTTCGACTGCTCCAGGGACTTCGACAGGATGGAGCCGCGGCCGCCACTGCCCGCGAAGCCGACCTGCACGGGGCCGGATTCGTTGGTGATCTGGAAGACGTTGCCGGAGCGCGGGTCGAGGCTGTCGGGGCTGCCGACGGTGGCGACCGGGACCTTGAAGGCGGCGATCTTCGAGTTGTCGTCATACACCGCGTAGATTGTCCCGTCCGCCGCGAACTGCGTCCCGGTGACGGCGCTGGGCTTGTTGCCGTCGGACGAGCCGGTGAGGCTGTAGTCGCCCGCGAGGTTGGTCACCTTGGAGAGGTCGACCGAGACGGACTGGCCATTCGGGAGCGTGATCGCCGCGGGCGAACCGGCGGTGACAGCGCCGTTCGTGCCGAAGGTCAGATTCGCCGGGCCGCCGGAGATCGTGGCGTCGTTCGAGGTGAAGGCCACCGACCAGCTTCCGCCGTTCCCGCTGGTCGGGGCGGCGCTGTACGTGAAGCTCATGTCGAGCTTCACGGGCTTGCCCTGCGTGTCGTAAACGACGAGCGAGCTGTTCTTGGTGGTGCCGGTAGCCGCGGTCGACGGCAGATTGCCGGTGATGGTCCCCTTCGTGGATTGCGACGGCTTCATACCGAATGGCGAGAGATCGACCGGGACGAGCCCGTCGTAGCTGTTGAGCGTCGGGTTCGCGGCATTGGCCGGGTACCCCATCAGCGTGAAGCCGCCGGCGTTCTTGTAGGTGTTGGATTGCTGGTCCAGCACGAAGTTGCCGGCGCGGGTCAGGTAGTTGACCTTGCTGCCGGCGTCCTGCACCACGAAGAAGCCGTTGCCCTGGATCGCCAGGTCGGAATCCGAGGTGGTGTTGACGATCGAGCTCGTGCCGCTGATCTCGTGGCGGACGACCGTGTCGACCGAGCCCGAATTGTAGTCGCCCCCCGAGGTCCTGGCGATCAGCAGCGACGAGAACTCGGTATCGGCCTTCTTGTAGCCGGTGGTGCCGGCATTCTGCACGTTGTCGGCGACGGTGCTGATGCGGTTCGACTGCGCGTTCATGCCGGACGCGCCGGTGCGCAGGGCGCCAAAGAGTGACATCGTGTGACCTCGGAAGGTTCCGGTTGCGGGGTACTAGACGCGGGAAGGCTTGCGCGGAGCTTGGGAGCGGCCGATCGGGCCGCCCCTCACCCGCGCAGGGACTGGGCGAGTTCCGCGAAGGCGTCGCGGGACGGGGGCTGGCCGGGCTCCTGGCGCAGGGCGTCGTAGATGCGCGGGACCAGGGCGACCGCCTGGTCGAGCTCCGCGTCGGAGCCCTGGCGGTAGCCGCCCATCAGCCGCAGATCGCGCGTCTCCTCGAAGCGGGCGATCATGCCCTTGAGCCGGCGCACGAGGTCGCGCTGCTCGGGACTCCAGACCTGGTCGGCGAGGCGGGAGATCGAGCCGAGGAGGTCGATGGCGGGGTAGCGGCCCTGGTCGGCGATGGCCCGGTCGAGGACCACGTGCCCGTCGAGGGTGCCGCGGATGCTGTCGGCGACCGGATCGTTGTGATCGTCCCCGTCCACCAGCACCGAGAAGATGCCGGTGATGCTGCCCCGCCCGTCCGGTCCCGGCCCGGCCCGTTCGAGCAGGCGCGGCAGGTCCGAGAACACGCTCGGCGGGAAGCCCCGGGCCACGGCCGGCTCGCCCGCGGCGAGCGCCACGTCGCGCGCCGCGTGGGCGTAGCGGGTGACCGAATCGACGATGAGCAGGACGGATTCGCCGCGGTCGCGCAGGCTCTCGGCGATCGCCATGGCGAGGCGGGGCGCCTGCCGGCGCATCATCGGGCTCTCGTCGCCCGTCGAGACCACGATCGCGGCGCGCCCGCGGCTCTCCGCGAGGGGACCTTCCATGAATTCCCGCACCTCGCGGCCGCGCTCGCCCACCAGGGCCACCACGACGCTGTCGAAGCCCTCCGCCCGCGCCAGCATGGCGAGCAGCGTCGACTTGCCGACGCCCGAGCCCGCGAAGATGCCGATGCGCTGGCCGGCGCAGAGAGGGGTGAAGAGGTCGAGCGCCCGCACGCCGGTCGCCAGCGGCGCGCGCACCCGCGCCCGGCCGAGTGCCGCCGGCGGGTCGGCGTCGAGGGGCACGAGGTCGGATCCCGCCGGAAGCGGGCCGATCCCGTCGAGGGGGCGCCCGAGGGCGTCGAGCACGCGCCCCTTCCAGGACGGATCGGGGCGCACCCGCGCCGGGCCGATTCGGAAGGCGCGGGTGCCGATCCCGGCCTCGATCCGCGCCTCGAAAGGCTTGAGGGTGGCGCCGGCCGCGTCGACCCGCACCACCTCGGCGACCTGGACGCGGCCGCCGGCCTCGAAGCCCATGCGGTCGCCGAGCCGCACGAAGGGCGCCACGCCCGAGACCCGGCAGGCGCTGGCCGTGACCTCGCGGACCGGTCCGCCCACCCGCACCGCCGGGAGGCCTTCGAGCCCCGCCGCGAGCGCCGCTTCGAGCCGTGCCAGGGCATCCGGCATCGATCAGCCCGTCGGCCCGAGCGAGCGGATCGCGTCCTGCAGCGACTGATCCGATTCCGTGGTCGTGGCGACCGCGTTCTCGAAGGCCCGCTGGACCGCGATCAGCTTGGTCATCTCCAGCACCGGATTGACGTTGGCGCCCTCGACGTGGCCCTGGATGACGCCGATCTTGGTGAAGTCCTGGACCGGCCGGGCCGGCAGGCTGGAGGTGACCGCGCCGACGCCCCCCCGCGTGATCCGGCTGCTCGGGTCGAGGGTGAACACGCCGATCGCGCCGACCTGGTTGCCGTTCTGCTGGATGCTGCCGTCGCGCCCGATCGCCGGGGGGCCGCCATTCGGGTCGAGCAGGAGCGGCGCCCCGCCGGGATCGAGGATCGCCTGGCCGGAGACGCTGCGCAGCTGCCCGTTGGAATCCATCGTCATGCGGCCGTCGCGCGTATAGACCGGGCTCCCCGAGGGACCCTGGACCGAGAGCCACGCGTCGCCCTGCACGGCCACGTCGAGGGGCGCGTCGGTCTTGATGATCGGGCCGGACAGGCGCGAGATGTAGGTGTCACCCGAGCTCGCGAAGGCCACCGGCCCCGACTTCGCCTTGGCGAAGATGGCCTCGAACTTCGTTTCCTCCGCCCGGAACCCCATCGTCGAGGCGTTGGCGACGTTGTTGGCGATGGTGTCGAGCCGCTTCTGCAGCGCGATCTGCGCGGAGAGGGAGACGTAGAGGCCGTTCTGCATGGGGCTCAGGCACTCGATGCGGAGGAGGGGTAGAGGACGCTCAGGGGATCGACGCTCGCGGCGGAGGAACCGTCGGAGAACAGCGCCAGCACCGGCGAGTCGCTGCCATTGGAATTCTGCGCGTCCCACAGGGCGGCGAAGCGCTCGACGAAGCTGTTGAGCTTGGTCGGATCCTGGAAGCTCGTGATGTCGACCTTCTGGCCGATCTCCTGCGCGAGTTGGTCGAGCTGGTCGCTCGATGTGGCCCCTGACGAGGTGGGCAAGCCCAGGACGGTGTTGACCACCTGGGACAGGGCGGCATCGCCCAGGATCCCGTAGGCGCTGGTGACCGTCGGTGCCGTCCGGGAGAAGTACAGGGCGAGGCGCACGCCGGTGTCGTCCTGGCCCGCCTCGTCCTCCAGGGTCTGCTGCAGGTAGGCGTCGGTGACGGTCTTGGCCTGGGCGTCCGGAGGGATGGCGGTGCCGAAGCCGATATCGACCGCGCTCTGCGTCGTGGCCGAGAGCGGCGCGTTGTCGAGTTCGAGGGTGCGGACGCTCCCCCCGGCCGCGATGGCCGCCCCGACGCCCGGCGGCTGCGCTCCCGAGGTGCGGAAGTAGATCTCGCCGGTCGCGCCGATCCGGGCATAGGCCGTCCCGGCGAGGCCGTCGGTGCCGGAGGCGGTGATCTGAGCGTTGATGGCGCTCACGATCTCGTCGGGCGTGACGTGGGCGAGGTCGGACACGTGGCCGGCGAGGGTCGCGGCGTTGAGGGTGATGCTGACCGACCGGGTGGTGGAATCGTCGAGCCGGCTGGTGAGCGTGAAGCTGGTCTCGTTCGTGCCCGAGAAATCCGTCGTGGCCGGCACGGACACGGTCCCGTCGAGCACGGCGGTCTGGGCCGGGGTCACGCTCCCGTCGGCATTGACCGCGGGATCGCTGCCGCTGGCCGAGGCGGCCCCCTTGGTGAAGTCGAAGGCGCGGGCGAAGGCGACGTAGCGCGGATCGGCGAGCCGGTTGGCGAAGCTCGACGGGTCGTCGGCGCCCCCTTCCACCACCTGGCGCATGAACGCCTTGGCGTAGGTCATGTCCTCCAGGCCGTAGGCCTTCATGGCGTAGGAGTAGAGCTGCTGATCGTTGAAGAGATCGTCGATCGACTTCACCTTGCCGATATTCGCCTGGTAATAGGCGGTATCGCGGGCGACCTCCGGCTCGGCGGCCGTGCGCTGGAGGGAGGCCGGGAGGTTCCTGGCGATGATCTGGTAACTGGTGAAGGTCGAGGTCACGGCAGATCTCCTGCGTCGGGCGCAGGGGGCATTCCACCCCGGGGCGCCGCGACATCGCATGGTGGGCCGCGCCGGAGGGTACGGGCGTTGGTCTGAAGAAGGCGTAAGCCGGCAAGCTTGCCTCAGGCTTGCAGGAGGGATCAGATCGGTCTCTCCGGCGAGAGGCTCAGTCGAAGGCCTCCTCGTTGCCGGGCTTCATTCTAATTGACCGTTACGGAAGCGCGGCATCTGCGTGCTTCCTCTCCATCGTGTTTCCCGAAACGAAGCCGTCTCGACCTGGAAAGACCGCGCGGGGAGGATCGCGGCGTTAGGAGAACAGGGCGAGGATGGGCGCCGAGGCGCTCTCGGCGCTCTTGGCGTCCCACATCGCCGCGAAGCGCTTGACGAAGGCGTCGAGCTTCGCCGGGTCCTGGAAGCTCTTGATGTCGATCTTGGCGGCGATGAGCTTGGCGCGGCGCTCCAAGGCCTCCGTGGTGTTCGCGCCGCTCGCCGAGGCGGGAAGGTTCATGACCGTGTTGGCGACCTCGCTCAGCGCCGGGTCGGCCAGGATCTCGTAGGGGCTCCGCAGCGTCGGCGCCTTGCGGCTGAAGTAGAGGGCGAGGCGCACGCCCGTATCCTCCTGCCCCGCATCGGTCTCGAGGGACTGGCGGAGATAGGCGTCGGTGACGGACTTCACCTTGGCATCCGGGGACAGCTTGGTCCCGAAGCCGATATCGACAACGGTCTGGGTCGAGGCGGAGGGCGCGATGTTGCGGATCACGATGGTCCGGTCGTGCCCCTCGCGCTTGTAGACGGTGTCGGCGGCGGCGCCGTAGCCCCCGGCCTGCCGGTCGGCGCCGAGGTCGGTATAGGCGGTGGTGGCGAGATAGAGGCTGCCCGTGATGTCCTTGCGGACCAGGACCTTGCCCTTCAGGTTGGCCTCCCCGGAGGCGTCGATCTGGGCCTTGATCGCCGCGATGATCTCGTCCGGCGTGACCTTCTTGAGGTTCTTCACCGATTTGGCCAGGGTGTCCTTGTTCAGCAGGATGGTCGCCGACACGGTGGTCTTGGCGTCGAGTTGCGAGCTGATCGTGAAGTGCACCTCGTTGGTGCCCGAGAAGTCCGTGGTGGCGGGCAGGGGATCGGCCCCCTTCAGCTGGGCCGGGCTGCCCGGCACCAGGACGGAGATGCCCTTGAACGGCATGGTCGGCGCCGCGTCCGTGCCGACCGCCTTCGTCTCCGCGCCGAAGCCGAAGCTCTGCGCGAGATCGACGTAGCGCTGGTCGGCGAGGCGGTTGGCGAGGCTCTTCGGATCGTCGGCGCCTCCCTCCAGCACCTTGCGGATGAACGCCTTGGCGTAGGTCATGTCCTCCAGGCCGTGGGCCTTCATGGCGTAGCTGTAGAGACGCTGGTCGTTGAGGAGGTCGTCGATCGACTTCACCTTGCCGATATTGGCGTTGTAATAGGCGGTGTCGCGGGAGACGGGCGCCTCGGCGGCCTTGCGCTTGATCGCGGCGGGCAGGTCGCGGGCGATGAGTTGGTAGCTCGTGAAGGTCGAGGTCACGGCGAGGCCTCCGTCGGGCGCGGCGAGACGATCACCCGACGGGCGACGACGCGTCCGCGGCTTCGGTCTCGCGGGGCCGCCCGTGAGGGGGACGGGGACGAAGCCGGCGGGCCGACGCATCCTCCGCCAGGGTCTCCGGCGTCTGGGTCTCCCACGGAAACCTTACGACACCGTTCAGAAACCCGATACGAGGCGAGGCTTGCGCCGGGCTGGTCTCGTTGCCGGCCCGACTCGCGATAGGTGCGCGATCCCGACATCGACCGAGGCGGCACGTAGCGTGCCCGCGTTCCATTCCGGGCGGATCGCCGTCAGGTCGGGGAGGAACGCGTTGGAAGCCGGCGCGCGACGCGGTCGGACGGCTCGCGGGTTCACCGTCACCTCGTACGGGCGCATGCGGCGTCTGCGGACGGAGATTCGGAGAAGGAGCATCCGTCCTCCGGCGGACGCCTCTCGCCGACCCGTCACCAGGGACGGCTGCGCGGCGCAGGCCGGTGAGGCGCGATCGGCGTCGATCGCGCGGGATCCGCCTCAGCGGGCGACCATCGGCCCATTGCCCGCGATGATCGTCTCCGAAGTGACGACGATCCAGCTCCCGCCGGACGGCAGGATCGAGAGGACGCGGCCGGCGCCCGGCAGGTCGGCGCCCGGGGCGACCTGGCGCAGGCCGCTCGGGCCCTCGACCACGGCGGCGCCGTCCACCACCCCGCGCAGGGTGTAGCCGCGCCCGGACGGATCGCCCGCGCCCCCGCGCGACGGCGGAACGGGCACCGAATCCGGGAGCGAGCCGGTGATCAGGGGGTCGAGGTCGACCGGCGGCGTCTCGGCCGCGGCCACGCCGCGCTTCCAGGTCGTCGTCGCGGCGGCGGCGGGAACGATCGTGCGGCCGCTGAAGGCGCGGGGGGTCTCGACCATCGTGTAGGCGGCGAACCCGCTCGTCACGGCGCCGAGGCCGAGGATCAGCCCGAACACCGACCGCTCGACCAGGGTGGCGCGCGCGCGCCGACGAACCTCGGCGGCGGTCAGGGCGGATTCGAACACGAGCGGCGCGCGTCCCGCCCGGACGGTCGGACGGGCGCTGGCGGCGGGACGCGGGGAGCGGGGTGCGACAGGCATGACCGGCGGACCGATGCGGGAGTGAGTGAAGAATGAGGCGGTAAGGTTGAGGGTTCGTTAACCATCCGGGCCTTGGCGGAGCACCGGGTGCGGACTTCCCCATCGGACCCGCATCGCCGTAGGGTGGTGGACCGCGATGCGAACACGCGGAGAGGGACGGAACCGGATGGGTGCGGGAGAGGCGGCGCGGGGGACGGGCGGTGAGGATCGCCGCGACCGGCCGCGGGATCGTCGGCGCAGGGTGATGCAGCAGGGACGCATCCTTCGCGACGGCGACCTCGTGCCCTGCGTCGTGTGGGACCTGTCGCGCAGCGGGGCGAAGATCCGCCTCGACCGCTTGGTCGCGCTGCCCGAACGCTTCGCCCTCTACATCGCCGGGCACGACCTGCGCAGCGTCCCGGTCACGCTGCGGTGGCGCCGCGGGGATTTCGCCGGCCTGTCCTTCGCGCCGGAGGCGCGGCCCGATCCGGGCACTCAGCCGACGAAGCTGTAGCCGACCAGCCGCTTGGCATCGATCGGATCGCGGCCGAGGCGCTGGCGCAGCTTCTTGCGCAGCTTGCTGATGTGCCCCTCGACCACGCTCTCCTCCACGTCGCAGGCGTGGTCGCCGTAGACGGCGTCGAAGATCTGCGTCTTGGTGAGCCAGCGGCCGCGGTTGCGGGCGAGGTACTCGAGGATGTGCCGCTCGCGCCGGGGCAGCATCAGGCTGTTCCCGTCGATCTCGGGGTCGCGGCCGTCGAAGTGGACGACCAAGCGCTCGACCTGCTGGGCCGTGGCCGCGCGGGGCTCGACCCGGTTCATGCGGCGGCGGATCGCCTCGGCCCGGGCGAGGATCTCGCGGACATGGACCGGACGGCGGACCACGTCGTCGATCCCGGCGGTGAACAGGTCGAGGGTCTGGGCGAGGGAGCGCGTCTCGCTGAGCGCGATGATCGGTGCCCGCGAGAGCCGGCGCAGGGCGGCGGTGTGGCTCGTGCGGTCCGCGCAATCGCCGATCAGGAAGCCCTGCACGCCCTCCAGGTCGTCCTGCGACCGGCCGTGCAGCCACGTCTCCAGGGTCCCGGCATCCAGGCTGCTGGACGGGACGCCCTGCTCGCTGAAGCCCGCCACGTATTCGGCAGCCACACCCTGCCGCTCATCGATCACGATATACACTGCCGTTGCCCCCAGAAGACATTGGCCAGTCATTCAAGCTCCGGATCGAAGCCTGTTCGTCGGCTGTCGCCGATCCGGACCGGTTCATCGTCGATTGTCGCCGGTGTTGCTTACGCTCGTCCCGGATCCTTCCGGATGAGCGTCCCGCGCCGGGACAAGTGCGACGAGGTCATGTTTCGGAGAGCGCGGTTAATGCCGGGTTAACATCCGTTGACAATTCGTGACCATGGGTTCACCCGGCCGGGTGCGGAACGCTCAGCGGGGCGGCGCGGAGGTGTTGGGGAGCCCCTGACGCAGTGGCACGGCCTCGGTCGGATGGCCGATAGAAGGCGCCTCGACGGGAGAGCCGCAGGGGAGATCCTTGCGCCGCCTTCGGATCGGCCGGCGCAGCCCGCGATCTAGGTCGTTGGCGTTAGGTCCTGTCCGCCGTCCGCCCGATCAACGTCGGCGGCGCGTGGTCGGGGCGGCGCGACGGAGCAACACGGCGCACCGAGGCGCCGCTCCGCGCGGGGGCGCGGACGCCCTCCCGCGCGTCGGTCGGGTTCATGCGAACGGCATAGGGCGCCGAGGGAGGGCCGGCGCGAGGGGTGGTGTCGGGCGGGCCCGGGGATGCGGGCGCGACGGAGCGGGGCTCTCGGAAGTGGCGAAGCCGGTCCGGTCAGTCGGGCTTGCGGGCGGCGCGGCGCGCCCGGCGGGAGACCGCCGCCGGATCCTGCGTCTTCTGCCAGCCGCTGCGGCCCTCGGCCAAGCCATGCATGCGGTAGTGCACCAGGGGGTTGATGCCGGCCTCTGCGACATCCGGGTTGGCCGACAAGTAGCCGCTGGTGCTGAACTGATCCGAGGGGTCACGCCCCTCCTTCCAGCCGAACTTCAGGTAGTGCTCCAGGGGATCGCACCCGTTCTCCGCGACGTCCGGATAGGTCGCGAGGTAGTAGACCGGGTCGAAGCCGCCCATGGCCCAGGTGGCTCCGGAGGTCGCGCGAGGTTTGGGGCTGCGAGCGGTCATCGTTCCCACTGGTCCATCTCCGTCCCGCGCCGCTCACCCCACGTCCGTCGACGTCCTTCCCTAAGGGAAGCGCCAGATCGACGGCGACCGGCAGCCCTTTACCATATCTCAACCGGATGGCCATCGCCCCGGGTCGGACGCGAATCGCGCTCGGCGGACGCCCCATGGTCACCCGGCCCCGGCCGCAGGGCAACCGCGCCGATCGTCGCCGTCAGCGGCGCCCGTTCGCCGCCCGCCGCACCGGCGCCGCCGCGTTCTCGTCGAACAGCTCCGCCAGCTTCTCGGTCATCACGCCGCCGAGTTCCTCCGCGTCGATGATGGTGACGGCGCGCCGGTAGTAGCGGGTCACGTCGTGGCCGATCCCGATCGCGAGGAGTTCGACCGGCGAGCGGGTCTCGATCTCCTCGATCACGTAGCGCAGGTGGCGCTCCAGGTAGTTGCCCGGATTGACCGAGAGGGTGGAATCGTCGACCGGCGCGCCGTCCGAGATCACCATCAGGATGCGCCGCTGCTCGGGCCGGGCGAGCAGGCGCTTGTGCGCCCAGTCGAGGGCCTCGCCGTCGATGTTCTCCTTGAGCAGTCCCTCGCGCATCATCAGGCCGAGATTCTTGCGCGCCCGCCGCCAGGGCGCGTCCGCGGCCTTGTAGACGATGTGGCGCAGGTCGTTGAGGCGCCCCGGCGCGGGCGGCTTTCCGGCCTGCAGCCAGGATTCGCGGGCCTGCCCACCCTTCCAGGCCCGGGTCGTGAAGCCCAGGATCTCGACCTTGACGCCGCAGCGCTCGAGGGTGCGCGCCAGGATGTCGGCGCAGGTCGCCGCCACGGTGATCGGCCGGCCGCGCATCGAGCCCGAATTGTCGAGGAGGAGCGTGACCACCGTGTCGCGGAAGTTGGTGTCCTTCTCCTGCTTGAAGGAGAGGGGCTGGAACGGGTCGATGACGACGCGCACCAGCCGCGCCGGGTCGAGCTGACCCTCCTCCAGGTCGAACTCCCAGGCCCGGTTCTGCTGGGCCAGCAGCCGCCTCTGCAGGCGGTTGGCGAGGCGACCGACCACGCCCTGCAGGTGGGCGAGCTGCTTGTCGAGATACGAGCGCAGCCGCGACAGCTCGTCGGCGTCGCAGAGATCCTCCGCGTGGATCACCTCGTCGAACTTCGCCGTGTAGACCTTGTAATCCGGCCCGCGGACCTCGTTGGGACGCGGGGTCGGCGGGCGCCAGGATTCCGAGGCCTCCTCCGAATCCGCGTCCTCGGCGTCGTCCGGCAATTCGCCCGACGGGGCGTCGGCGGCCTCGGTGGCGCCTTCGTCGAGATCGTCGGAGGCCTCGTCCGAGACCTCGACCTCGGCCCGGTCGCCCTGCGACTGCTGCTCGGCCTCGCCCTCGCCGGCCTGCTGCTCGTTCTCCTGCGCCTCGTTCTCGTCGTCGCTCTCCTCGTCCTCGGGGTCGAGGGGCGCGTCGTCCGCCATGTCGAGGGAGGAGAGGAGGTCGCGCACGGCGCGCGCGAAGACGCGCTGGTTCTCGATATTGCCGAGGAGCCCGTCGAGGTTACGGCCGGCGCGGGCCTCGACGAAGTCGCGCCAGAGCTCGACGATGCGCCCGGCCGCCTCCGGCGGCTTCTGGCCGGTGAGGCGCTCGCGCACCATCAGGGCGACCGCGTCCTCCAGCGGCGCGTCCGCCCGGTCGGTGATGTCCTCGTACTTGCCGCCGCGGTGGTAGCGGTCCTCCAGCATGGCGGTGAGGTTCTGGGCGACGCCCGACATGCGCCGCGAGCCGATCGCCTCCACGCGGGCCTGCTCGACCGCGTCGAAGACCGCGCGCGCCGGCGCCCCCTCGGGGGCGAGGCGGCGGTGGACCGCGACGTCGTGGCAGGCGAGGCGCAGCGCCATCGAATCCGCGTGGCCGCGCAGGATCGCCACATCGGCCGCCGCGAGCTTGCGCGGCGGCTCGGGCAGGCGCGCCTTGTCGGCGGTCAGCGCCGGCCGGTCCGAGGCGAAGGTGACCTCGATCTCGGGCTTGCGGGCGATGGCCCGGAGCGTCCCGGCGAGGGACCGCTTCAGGGGCTCGGCGGCCGGCTCGCGCTTCTCGCCGGGCTTGCGGTTGGAGATGGACATCCGGCTACTTCTTCACGGAGTCGACGTCGAAGGGACGCTCCAGGAGGTCGTCCCAGGTGTACGGGCAGACGTCCGGGAACTCTTCGGGCTGAAGATGGGTCTCGTCGGCGGCCCAGAGCCGGGCCTCCTCGTAGGCTTCGGTGAGCGCCTTGTCCCGGAGCGGCTTCAAGCTCGGGTTCTCCTCGATCAGGCGGCGATAACGCCGACGCTGCTCACGGATCGAGAAGATCCAGCTCGGCGTGCGATGCTCGGGCTGCTGGTCCCACTTCAGCATATGCATCACCAGCACGCGCAGGATGCTGTGCAGCTTGGCGCGCTCGCTCCTGCCCAAGCTCTCCAACTCCTCGGCGATATGCTCCGCATCGACCGCGTCCAGACGGCCGGCGCGAAGCAGCCGCGCCTGCTCCAGCGCCCAGGCGTGGAGGTCGCGCTCGTAGGCGGCCCGGTCCTCGGCCGGACCGGCCGCCTCGCGCCGCTCCGTGAGGACCGGATCCGCCATGCCGCGCCTCCGCTCCTAGCTCAGCGCGACGTTGACCGCGCTCTCGGGAAGCTCCTTGCCGAAGGAGCGCTGGTAGAACTCGGCCACCAGCGCCCGCTCCAGCTCGTCGCACTTGTTGAGGAAGGTCACCCGAAAGGCGAAGCCGATATCGTTGAAGATGTCGGCGTTCTCCGCCCAGGTGATCACCGTGCGCGGGCTCATCACGGTCGAGAGATCGCCGTTGATGAAGGCGTTGCGGGTGAGGTCGGCGACGCGGACCATCTTGTTGACGATGTCGCGTCCGCCCTCGCTGCGGTAATGTGTGGCCTTCGACAGCACGATGTCGACCTCGCGGTCGTGCGGCAGGTAGTTCAGCGTGGTGACGATCGACCAGCGGTCCATCTGGCCCTGGTTGATCTGTTGCGTGCCGTGGTAGAGGCCGGACGTGTCGCCGAGACCGACGGTGTTCGCGGTGGCGAAGAGCCGGAAGCCCGGGTGTGGGCGGATCACCCGCTTCTGGTCGAGGAGCGTCAGGCGGCCCGAGACCTCCAGCACGCGCTGGATCACGAACATCACGTCCGGCCGGCCCGCATCGTACTCGTCGAAGACGAGGGCGACGTTGTTCTGCAGCGCCCAGGGGAGAATGCCGTCCTGGAAGGCGGTGACCTGCTTCCCGTCCTGGAGAACGATCGCGTCCTTGCCGACGAGGTCGATGCGCGAGACGTGGCTGTCGAGGTTGATGCGCACGCACGGCCAGTTCAGGCGCGCGGCGACCTGCTCCACGTGGGTCGACTTGCCGGTGCCGTGGTAGCCGGTGATCATCACCCGGCGGTTCCTGGCGAAGCCGGCCAGGATCGCGAGCGTGGTCTCGCGGTCGAAGATGTAGTCGGGGTCGAGGTCGGGAACGTGCTCGTCGGTCTTCGAGAAGGCCGGCACCTCGAGGTTCGAGTCGATCCCGAACACCTGGCGCACGGACACCTTCATGTCCGGGAGAGCGGGTGGTGTGTCTTCAGCGAGCATAAGGGCCTCGTCGGGGCAGGGATGCGTCGGGGAGGGCGGCCCTGCGTGTGTCGCGACGGCGCGGAGCGTGCCGGCTGGCGCCGCCTTTCCTTATCGTTCTGGTGGAGCCGGCGCAAACCTGCCAGACCCCCGATATAGGTGGGAACCGCACTGTTTCGAGCCCTGCCCGCCCGGCGGCATGCCAGATCCGTGCCCGCCGCGTGCGCCTCAGCAGAGGCCGGCGGCGCGCAACGTGTCGTGGGCGCGGATGATATCGCGCAGGCGCTCCTCGAAGGTGCGGTCGCCGCCATTCGCGTCGGGGTGGAAGCGCTTCACCAAGGCCTTGTACTGCGCCTTGATGGCGGCGGCATCCGCGCCCTCCTCCAGGCCCATCACGTCGTAGGCCTTGCGCACGGGGGCGGAGTAGCGGGGGCGGGGCGGCTCGGCCTTGGCGCGGGCGCCGTCCGGCGCCACACCCGCCGCGCGCAGGATGCCGAGGGGATCGACGTAGTCCCACTCGCGCGGGGGCGCCTCGGGCCGTTTCGCGCCGCGGGGGTCGCCGTTGACGCCCATCGCCCAGGTCGGCCGGTGCCCGATCACCGCGTCCTTCTGGTAGGCCTGGACGGCGGCGTCGTTCATCCCCGCGAAGTAATTGTAGGACGCATTGTACTCGCGCACGTGCTCCATGCAGAAGCGCCAGTACTGCCCCTCCTGCTTGCGGCCCTTCGGGGCCCGGTGGAGCCCCGGCTGCTTGCAGCCCGGACGCTCGCAGGTAGGCCCCTCCGTCGCGGCGTCGTCGCACGTCGGCTTGATGCGGATGCGGTCGAAGAGGGGCGAGTTGAGATCCATGACGGCGCGATTATGAGGGGGCCCCGGCGGGGCACAAGGGCTGAGGGCCTGATGCCGCAGGGCCGCGGCAGCGGATTGACACGGGGGGCGGCTCCGCCCCGGGAATCACCCGAACGCCCCCGAAGGAAGGACGCCCGATGAGCTTGAGCGAGTGGATCAGAGGAACGCTGGAGGCGGGGTTAACGCCGACGGCCCTGACGGTCGTCGACGAGTCCCACCAGCACGAGGGGCATGCGGGATCGCGGCCGGGCGGGGAAACCCATTTCCGTCTCGATGTGGTGTCGGAGGCCTTCGAAGGGAAGAGCCGGGTCGAGCGTCACCGGATGGTCAACGCGCTCCTCGACGAGGCCTTCCGGCGGGGTCTCCACGCTCTCGCCCTGCGGGCGCGGACGCCCGCGGAGGCGGCGCCGCGCTGAGCGCAGGCCCCCGGGGCGCGAAGGCATAGAGGGCGCTCGCGGCCATCAGCGCCGTCCCGAAGGCCAGGAAGAGGCGGCCGTAGAGGGCGGCCGGGTCGAGGTCGCCCTCCCGCAGAACGAAGCCCGCCGACAGGGCCTGCACGGCGCTGGCGCCGCCCATGAACACGATGTTCATGAAGGAGACGCCGCGCCCGAGCAGGTGGGCCGGGAAGAAGCGCCGGGCATGCGCCATCACGATGGCGTAGCTCAGCCCCGCCGCGCCGACCACCGCGAGGAGCGCCACCGCCAGGATCGGGGAGCGGTGCCCGAGGAGGCCGAGGAGGACGAGGGCGACGGCGGTGACGAGGCAGCCCGCGAGCGCGGTCGTCTTCGGGTCGCGCACCAGCCGCTCCACGGGACCGTAGCCGATGCCGCCGATCACCATGGCGGCGCTCATGGCGAGCGCCCCGTTGCCGCGCGCCACCCCTTCGAAGCCGTGCACGCTGCCGAGATAGGCCCCGATCCAGAGGGAGCGGGTGGCGATCACCACGGCGTAGCTCACCACCACGACCGGGAAGATCAGCCAGAGCGGGCGCATCGCCGCCACGGTGGCGAAGCCCCGCAGCAATCCGGTGCGCGAGGGATCCGGCGCCCGTTCCGGATCGCGGATCAGGGCGAGGATGAGGGCGGCGGCTCCGACCGTAACGGCACAGAGGCCGAAGAGGATCGGCCGCCACCCGAAGGCGTGCGCCGCCAGCGCGAGGGGCGTCGAGCCCAGGAGGTCGCCGGCCGTGCCGAAGCCGACCATCAGCGAGGACAGCATGGCGAAGCGCTCAGGCGGGTAGAGCCGCCCGAACACGTAGAGGGCACCCATCAGGGCCGGGCCGCAGCCGAAGCCGATCAGGGCCATGCCCGCGAGCGCGCCGGCAAAGCCCGACGCGGCGCCGAGCAGGCCGGCCCCGCCCGCGGCGAGGAGCAGGAAACCCGCGACGGTGCGGCGGGGGCCGACCCGGTCGAGGCAGAGGCCGGTCGGCACCTGCGCGGCCGCGAAGGCGGCGAACCACCCCGAGGAGAGCAGCGCGAGGTCGGCGGCCGAGAGGCCGAGGTCGCGCGCGAGATCCGGCGCCATCATGGCGAGGAAGCCGCGGTCGAACTGGCTGATCGTGTAGCCGAGGAGCAGGACGAGGAAGGCCGTCACGGATGATCCGGGTGGGGAGAGGCGAATTGGAGTGCGGCAAGACGCAGCGGAATGAACCCGCCTCATCTAGGGCACGGCAGTGCGGGCAAAATCCAAGGCCCGTTCGAACGCGAGTTGACCTGAGAAGACACCAATTTAGTCAAAAACTACACAGGTCCAGCTCGCGCGGGATCCCCTCTCCCGAGTGGGAGAGGGGTAGGGGTGAGGGACGGACGCTTCCGCAAGGAATCTGAACCGCTGAGCTGCCAGCGGCACGGTTCTGCCTTCTTGCTGAGGCCGAGCCACCCTCACGCGGGATCTTCGATCCCCCGGCCCCTCTCCCACTCGGGAGAGGGGAGAAGTGCCTCCCATTGTCCCCGGACAGCCGTCCGCTCTGCGGGCGAGGGTGCCCATGGAGCCGGGCGGGGGAGAGGAACCCAGCTTCGAGAATTGGCCAAACCGTGGTGGAGGGCGCCAAGCTCAGCAGCGTCGCGCCCACCCCCTACTTGATGCGTTCCAGCAGGCTCACGTAGTTCGCGACGGCGACGCCACCCATGTTGAACACGCCGGCCAGCGTCGCGTCCGGGATCTGCATGCCGCCGGCCTCGCCGCAGAGCTGCATCGCCGAGAGCGCGTGCATCGACACGCCGGTCGCGCCGATCGGGTGTCCCTTCGCCTTGAGGCCGCCCGAGGGATTGACCGGCAGCCGGCCCTCCTTGGTCGTCCAGCCCTCGCGGATGGCGTCGGCGCCGCGACCCTCGGGCGTGAGGCCCATCGCCTCGTACTCGATGAGCTCCGCCACCGTGAAGCAGTCATGGGTCTCGACGAGGGAGAGGTCGTCGAGCCGCAGACCCGCCTTGCCCAAAGCCTGCGACCAGGCCTTGGCGCAGCCCTCGAAGCGCAGCACGTCGCGCTTCGACATCGGCAGGAAGTCCTGCGCGTGGGCGGTCGCCCGGAACGCCACGGCGCGGCGCAGCCGCAAAGCCGTCTCGGTGTCGGCCAGCACGATGGCGGCGGCGCCGTCGGAGACGAGCGAGCAGTCGGTGCGCTTGAGCGGGCCGGCGACGAACGGGTTCTTGTCGGATTCCGTGCGGCAGAACTCGTAGCCGAGGTCCTTGCGCATCTGCGCGTAGGGGTTCTCGACGCCGTTGCGGTGGTTCTTGGCGGCGATCATCGCCAGCGCGTCGGACTGGTCGCCGTGGCGCTGGAAGTAGCGGGCCGCGATGCCGCCGAACACGCCCGCGAAGCCCGCCGGGGTGTCGCCGTCCTCGGGCAGATAGGAGGCCCTGAGGAGGTTGCCGCCGATCTCGGCGGCGGGCGTGCGGGTCATCTGCTCGACGCCGACCACGAGCACGATCCGGGCGTCGCGGGCCGCGATGCTCTTGAGCCCCTGGTGGACCGCCGCAGAGCCCGTGGCGCAGGCATTCTCGACCCGCGTGGCGGGTTTGAAGCGGAAGCCGTCATCGGCCTGCAGCACCAGGGAGGCGGTGAAGTCCTGGGGCGAGAAGCCAGCGTTGAAGTGGCCGAGCACGATCTCGTCGACGTCGCCGGCCGCGATGCCCGCATGGGCCAGCGCCTCCTCCGCCGCGCGGACCACGAGGCTCTCGACGGTCTCGGTCGTGTGCTTGCCGAAGGGCGTGTGGCTCCAGCCGACGATGCAGGCGGTCATGGCGTGATCTCTCCCGGGGGCCGGTCGCGGCCACTCTTGTTCGGTTCCTTGTGCGGGAGGTCGCGGCGGCGCACAAGCGCGCCTCAGTCAGCCCTGAACCGCGCGTAGCCCGCCTCGCGGAGCTGGCAGGCCGGGCAGGTGCCGCAGCCGAAGCCCCAGGCGTGGCGCGCGCCGCGCTCGCCGAGGTAGCAGGTGTGCGTGTCCTCGACGATCAGCGACACCAGCGCTTCGCCGCCGAGGTCGCGGGCGAGGCGCCAGGTCTCGGCCTTGTCGATCCACATCAGCGGCGTGTGCAGCACGAAGCGCCGCTCCATGCCGAGGTTGAGCGCCACCTGCAGCGCCTTGATGGTGTCGTCCCGGCAATCCGGGTAACCGGAATAGTCGGTCTCGCACATGCCGCCGACGATGTGGCGCAGGCCGCGCCGGTAGGCGAGGGCGGCCGCGAAGGTCAGGAAGGCGAGGTTGCGCCCCGGCACGAAGGTGTTGGGCAACCCGCCCGCCTCCATGGCGATGGCGGTCTCGCGGGTGAGCGCCGTCTCGGAGATGTCGCCGAGCACGCCGAGGGGCAGCGTGTGGTCCTCCCCGAGCCGCGCCGCCCAGTCGGGCCTGAGGCCGGCCAGGCCTGCCCGCAGTGTGTCGCGGCACGCGAGCTCGACCCGGTGGCGCTGGCCGTAATCGAAGCCCAGGGTCTCGACCCGGTCGAACCGATCGAGGGCCCAGGCGAGGCAGGTGGTGGAATCCTGCCCGCCGGAGAACAGCACCAGCGCGCCTTCGCTCGCACTCATCGTCGGGTCTCCCGGAGGTCCGGTTGAGGTGGACCGCGATGACGCGGCACGCAAGGGCGGGGCCGGGCGGCACGGAGCAGCCGGACGGAGCCGTGTCCGACACGGCGCCCCAACCGAGAGGCGCGTCACGCCAGTTCGAGACGCAGTCTCCGGCCAACGGCGGAGGCGGCCCGCTGCATGGTGTCGAGTTGCACCTTGTCGTTTGCAGGATCCAACAAACGGTCGAGCTGTGCCCGGCTCGTCTTCATCCGCGTGGCCATCTCGCTCTTCGTGATCTTCTGCTCGGTCATGGCTTGCTCGATCTGCCACACGAGAACGCGCTTCAACGCATGCGTCTCAGCTTCGCTCTCCATTCCTTCCGCCTTAAGGAATTCTTCAAATGACGAACCGATGTGAGGATTTGTCATTGATCCACATCCTTTTGCCGTCCGCGCGCCGTCTCCAGATCGATTTGCGGCGTTTTCTGCGTTTTCTTGATGAAGGCATGCAGCAAGACCATGCGCCCTGCGCTGACGCAAAAAATCACGCGGGCGATGCGGCCTTGACTCAGGCTGCTGCGGACTTCCCACAACCCGCCCCCCAGGGATCTGCAGAGCGGCACTCCGAGCGGCCAACCGTACAGTCTCGCAAGGTGACGGGCTGGACGTGCGGTGGCGATCGGGGAAGGGCCTTCCCACCCTGGCACTGCCCGTCGGCAGCCGAAGCTTCGTTCGCGCCATCGCGACGTTCAGCGACCCGGCGCGCGCCGCGCCGTGAGCCTTCGGGCATTCCGCTCTGCGCCCCGAAGATCCGATTCGTCAGCAACAAACGGGATGTTGGGCCCGCGTGCGGATGCGTGGATGCGGCGCACCACTTGGAGTTCATCCGTGTCGTCCGCACCCACCCAACGGCTTCCGGCCTCCTTCCGCCGCCTCGCGGCCTCCAACCTGGCGGCCCAGCTCTCCGAACAGATCGCCTTGGCCGCAGCGCCCCTCGTCGCCGTGCTGCTGCTGCGGGCCGGGCCGGCCGAGACCGGCTACCTTCAGACGGCGCAGACCCTGCCGTTCCTGCTCCTGTCGATGGTGATGGGCGCTCTCGCCGACCGGGTCCCGCGGAGCAAGCTGATGGTGGCCGCGGAATGCGCGCGCGCCCTGTCCCTCGCCGCCATCCTCTGCCTGCTGCCGGGCGGGTTCCTCACCGTCCCCCTCCTGGCCGGCCTCGGCTTCCTCGGGGCCATGGGCACGGTCGCCTACAGCGTCGCCGCGCCGGCCCTGGTCCCGGCGCTCGTGACCTGGGAGCAGCTCGCCGCGGCGAATCGGTGGCTGGAGCTGGCGCGCAGCCTCGCCTACGCGGCGGGGCCGGCCCTGGGGGGCGTGATCGTCGGGAGCCTCGGTGCGCCGCTCGCCTACGTCCTGGCGGCAATGCTCTCCCTCGCGGCGACCGGGTTGCTGACGCGGCTGCCGGACCCGCCGAGCGCGAAGCGGGCGCGGCCGGCTATGCTGCACGACATCCGGGAAGGGGCGGCCTTCGTCCTCGACCATCCTCTCCTGCGGCCGGTGCTGATCACCGCCACCGTCTTCAACACGGCCTGGTTTATCCTGCAGGCCGTGTACGTGGCCTACGCGGTGGAGTCCCTCGGCCTGTCCGCGGCGGGGGTGGGCGTCACGCTCGGCGCCTACGGCGCGGGCATGCTGACCGGAGCATCGCTGGCGCGCCGCTTGGCCGATCACCTCAGCTTCGGAGCGATGATCGCCGTCGGGCCGGCCTCCGCGCTAACGGCCTCGCTGCTCATGCTCGCGACGCTCATCCATCCGTCCGGCACCCTGGCGGCGCTGGCGTTGTTCCTGTTCGGAGCGGGTCCGATCCTCTGGACCATCACCACGACGACCCTTCGGCAATCGGTGACGCCCGCCGCGATGCTGGGGCGCGTGTCGGCCGTCGTGATGACGGCGACCTTCGGGGCCCGCCCGCTCGGGGCAGCCGCGGGCGCGCTCCTGGCCGCCCATACCGACGTCGCCGCCTGCCTGTGGGCCTCCGCGGCGGGATTCCTCATTCAGTTCCTGGTGCTGATCGCGTCGCCGGTGCGGCACCTCGCGCGGCAGCCCGAGCCGGTTCGCGCCTGACCGGCTGGCTGCGCGGCCCCGCCGCATCCGCGGCGGCTCCGGCGTCCCACGGCTCGACCGCGAGGTCCGGCCAGATCGCGCGCATCCGCGCCGCCTTCTCGGCGTAGGTCCCCGCATTGGCGAGCGCCCGGTTCGGCCGCACGCGCATCGCGAAGAGGTCGGATAGCCCGAACGGCGCCGCGACGTCGAAGGAACCGTCCGCCTCCAGGCGCACCCCCACCGCGTGGACGATGGCGGCGTAGCGGGTGAGCCCCTCGTCCGCCGAGGCGAGCGGCGGGTAGGGCGCGCCGAAGCGCTGCGGGAACCAGAGATGCACCCGCGCTTGGTTGCGCGTCTCGACCGGGCCGGCGCAGCCCGCGACCGCCGCGGCGATCCGGCGGATGACGGCATCCTCGGCCGCGAAGCCGAGGTCCGCCGCGTCGTAATAGACGAGGTCGTAGTCGCGGATGCCGGTGCCGCGGGGGCGGCCGGTCAGCACGTTCCAGACCGTCTGGTAGAGGCAGCCGGCGACGAGCCGCCATTGCGGCAAGCCGAGCGGCCGGATGGCCGTGAGCAGCCCCATCAGGTCCGGGTCGGCGCGCAGGATCGCCTCGAACCGCGCCCGCAGCTCCGGCTCGGGTCCCATGCCTCAGGCGCCCGTGTACTCGGCCCAGGACATTGGCGTCTCGTAGACCCGCACGGCCGCGAGAGCGGGGAGGGCGGGGCGCGCACGGGTCCAGATCCAGAGCGCGATGTGCTCCGCGGTCGGATTCTCGAGGCCGGGCACGTCGTTGAGGCAGTGATGGTCGAGTTCCGCGAGGAGCGGCGCGAAGGCGCTCTCCACGTCGAAGAAGTCCACCACCCAGCCGGTGCGCGGATCCACCGGCCCGTCCAGGGTGAGTTCCACCCGGTAGGAATGGCCGTGCATGCGGCGGCAGCGATGGGTCTCGGGGACGTTCGGCAGCCAGTGGGCGGCCTCGAAGGTGAAGGCCTGCGTGATCTTCATGGCAATCGTCGGGGCGAGGCGGGGGCGCTCTCGGGCAAGCGCGGATGAGGCCCCATAGCACCCGGTGGGGGCGGACCGGAACCGCCCGCCGCGCAGGGTCGCTCCCTCAGGGGATCCCGATGATCTTGTGGGTCTGCAGGCTGAGCCGCCAGCGGGCGTTGCGCCGACAATACTCCACGGCCGCCCGCGTGTGAGCGGCCCGGTCCGGCCCGTCCATGGGCTGCAGGAAGAAGTGTCGGAAGGCGAGCCCGGAGACGTCTTCGGGCAGGAGGCCGGCCTGCGGATAGACGAGCTTGAGTTCGTCGCCGCGCGTGAGGCGCAACGGGGCGCCCGCCTTCGGGCTGACGCAGATCCAGTCGAGCCCCTCCGGCGCGTCCTGGGTGCCGTTGGTCTCGACGGCGGTGGTGAAGCCCCGGCCGCGGATGGCCGCGAGCAGGGGTGCATCGACCTGGAGCAGGGGCTCGCCGCCCGTGAACACGACGTAGCGGCCCTCGGGACCGCCCTCCCAGGCCGCCGCGACCGCGTCCGCGAGGGCCTCGGCATCCGCGAAGCGCCCGCCGCCCTCGCCGTCGGTGCCGACGAAATCCGTGTCGCAGAAGCGGCAGACCGCCGAGGCCCGGTCCGCCTCGCGTCCGCTCCACAGGTTGCAGCCGGCAAAGCGGCAGAACACGGCGGCGCGCCCGGCCTGGGCGCCCTCGCCCTGGAGGGTGTGGAAGATCTCCTTGACGGCGTAGCTCATCGGGACTCCGGGCCCGGCTCCGTCCGGGCGCATCCGCCCTGCCAGATGGGGGCGGGATCGCGCAACCGCATCCCGAGACGCAGCGGCCATGCCGCCCCGTGTGGACATTCCGCGACAGGAACGCTCTGCCTTGCTGCCGCCACGGATCCCGCGTTGATGCCGGGGAGCGCGGCGCTGTCAAAGGCCGCGCGTGTGCCCTACACTCCAGGTCGATCGGCCATCGAATGTCAGATCATGGGCGCGGTTTCGGGGACGGCGCGCCGGGGGCGGCGCGCGGCGGGATCGGCCCGACGGGGATGCGAGTGATGATGAAACCTGCCCCGCTCGCGCGGCTTTTCGGGCGTCTCGTGGGGTTGGCCGGCCTGCTGGCCGCCGGTGCCGCCGGCGCCGTCACCCAGCCGATGCTGGTGGTCGACGTCGATTCCGGGAAGGTGCTGTACAGCCAGGCCGCGACCGATCCCTGGTACCCGGCCTCGATCACCAAGCTCATGACCACCTACGTCGCCCTCGACATGGTCCGCCAGGGCCGGGTTTCGCTGGACCAGCTCATCACCATCTCGGCCGACGCGGCGGCGGAGCCGCCCTCCAAAATGGGCTTCAAGCCGGGCACGCAGCTCACCCTCGACAACGCCCTGAAGATCATCATGGTGAAGTCGGCCAACGACATCGCCTGGGCCATCGGCGAGAATCTCGGCGGCTCGATCGACGGCTTCGCCGCATTGATGAACGACACCGCCCAGCGCCTCGGCATGCGCGACAGCCACTGGTACAACCCGAACGGCCTGCCGGACCCCCGGCAATGGACCTCGGCGCGGGACATGGCGACCCTCGGGCGGGCGCTTCTGCGCGATTTCCCCGATCACCGGGACCTGTTCTCGATCTCGGCCATCCAGTTCGGCCGCGCCGTGATGCCGAACCACAACGGGCTGCTCGGCCGCTACGCCGGCGTCGACGGCATGAAGACCGGCTTCATCTGCGCGGGCGGCTTCAACGTGGTTGCGAGCGCGACCCGCAACGGGCGGCGGATCATCACCGTGGTGATGGGCCAGCCCAGCGCCCGCGAGCGCGACATCAAGGCCGCCGACCTCCTCGATTACGGCTTCGGCCAGAACGGCTGGGGCGGGACCCAGCTCTCCGACCTGCCGGCCTCGCAGATGCCGGCCCCGCCCGACATACGCCCCTACGTCTGCGACAGCCGCAAGCCGATGCCGACGGACGCGGATTCCTCGGCCGTGACGGCGAGCTCGAACAACGACACCACCGCGGCGCAGCTGCTGGGCGCGGCGGCCCCGCCCTCCGCGACGCTCGCCTTCGCGACGATGAGCAGCGCGGCGCTGAAGGGGCGGACGCTGCCGCCCCGTGCGCCCCTGCAGCCGGTCCTGGTCTGGATCGGCCGCGACCCGGCCGAGGGCGCCGCCCTGGCGGCCGCGGACGAGGACGCGAAGGCCGCCCGGCGCGCGCCCCGCGTGCGGGCCGCCCGGGTGAAACACGCGCCGGCCCCGAGCCGCGCCATCGCGGCGAGCGGCGCGACGGTGCCGCAGCCGAAGCTCCTCGCCCGCAGCCGCGGCGCGGCCCCGGCCGCCGCCTCCGCCTACGCCGCGGCGCCCCGCACGACGACGGTGATCAGCGACGCCAAGGGTGCGAATGCGGTCGCGAAGCCCGCGCCGAAACACGCCGAGAAGGGCAAGAAGGCCGAGAAGCCGAAGGCCGTGGCCGCCAAGGCGAACGGGGCGAAGAAGAACAACTGAGGGGGGAGGGTCGGCTTTCCCCCCGCGGCAAGGTTGCCCGGGAAGGAGAGAGGCGATGCTCCTGCTTCCGCATGAGCCCCCAGACGCGTCTGGAGCGCACGACACCCCTCATGCTGAGGTGCCGCGCAGCGGCCTCGAAGCACGCCAGACCAGAGATCCAAGACAACGGCTGCTTGGATACCTTGTTCTGCGGTGCTTCGAGGCTCCCTGCGGTCGCACCTCAGCATGAGGACGTGAGTTTATCGCCAGAACGCGGGTCTGCGACGGCAGCTCACCACCGCCTGGCGGGATGAGACCTGTCGGTCTTCAGCCTCATGGGACTTGATCAAGCGTCGCGATGTCCTGCCGCGCCCGCACCCCATTCAGGAACAGCGTCACGGCGGCCTGCCGCCGCCGCTCCCGCGTTTCCGGATCGGGGTGGATGCCGTAGAGCGCCAGCCGCGAGTCGCGGCCCAGCACGAGGTTCAGGAACAGGTCGGCGGCAATCTCCGGATCGTCAACCAGGATCTGGCCCCGGTCGGCGAAGCCCTGGAGCAGCGCGCCGACCGCCCGTACCCCGCGCAGCCATCCCTCCTCGTGGGCGAGCCGCGCGATATCGGGAAACTGCATGGCCTGCGCGACGATGCAGCGCTTGAGCGCGTCCGCTCCCGTATTGCTCGCATGGGCGAGGAGGGTCCGGCTGAGGTCGTGCAGCGCACTCTCCACGTCGGCCGGGCCGGCCTGCTGCGCCAGCGCCTCGGCCGCCGCCGACAGCGGTGCCAGCCACTCCTCGATGCGTTGGCGCACCACCGCCGCGAACAGGGCGCGCTTGTCGGCGTAGCGCCCGTAAACGGTCGGCTTGCTCACACCCGCCGCCTCGGCCACCGCGTCGATCGAGGTCCCGTCGAAGCCGCGTTCCATGAAGAGCTGCGTCGCGACCGCCACGATCCGGGCATCGCGCAGCGCCGCCTCCTCGCGCGTCGGCCGCCCGCCGCGTCCCCGCCGCACGTCACCGGGCGGGTCCAGCACCTCGTTCGTCATCCCGAGAGACTCCTTGCCACCCTCGATCTCCCCGCTTATTAAAACGATACCGTATCGTTTTGATTCTGGCCACCCATGGACGCCCGGCGCACCGAAAGCTTCGAGACCGCCACGCCCGTCGCCCCGGGAGCGGCCCCACCTCCGCGCCGCCGCCGGCGCCTGGTTCTTCCGCTCCTCGTGCTCCTCATCCTGGCGAGCGCCGGTGCCTATGGCTGGCACTGGTGGACGATCGGGCGGTTCCTCGAGACCACCGACGACGCCTATCTGCAGGCCGACAAGGTGACGGTGGCGCCGCGCGTCGCCGGATACGTGGCCGAAGTGCTGGTCGGCGACAACCAGGCGGTGAAGGCCGGCGCCGTCGTCGCCCGGCTGGACGATCGCGAGGTCCGGGTCGCCCTCAAGCAGGCGGAGGCCGAGGTCGAGAAGAACCGGGCGCAGCTCCTCGGCTTCGCGGCGGCGATCCTGCAGCAGCAGGCGCAGGTGGCCTCGGCCCGGGCCGACCTCGTCAACGCGGAGGCGGCGCTGACCTTCTCGCAGCAGGAATACACCCGCTACCAGGACCTGATGAAGACGGGCTCCGGCACGGTGCAACGCCAGCAGCAGGCGGACGCGGATCTCCGCCAGCGCAGGGCCGCCCGCGACAAGTCCGCGGCCTCCCTCGACGCGGCGCAGAAGCAGGTGGAGAGCTTCCGGGCCCTGGAGACCAGCGCCCGCGCGAGCCTGGAGGGCGCGCAGGCCAAGGTCGAGCAGGCGCGGCTGACCCTCTCCTACGCGACGATCACGGCACCGATCGCCGGCGTGGTCGGCGACCGCTCCCTCCGGGTCGGGCAGTTCGTCTCCGCCGGGACCGGGCTCCTCACCCTGGTGCCGATGGGCCGCGACATCTACCTCGTGGCGAATTTCAAGGAGACGCAGGTCGGCGCGATGGCCGAGGGCCAGCGGGTGAGTTTCACGGTCGACGCCTTCGGCGACCACGTCTTCGCAGGCCGCGTCGAGAGCTTCGCCCCGGGCACCGGCTCGCAATTCGCCCTGCTGCCGCCCGAGAACGCCACCGGCAACTTCACCAAGATCGTGCAGCGCGTGCCGGTGCGCGTCGCCCTCGACGACGACCCGTTGCTGGCGCGGCTGCGGCCCGGCCTCTCGGTGGAGGCGACGGTGCACACGCGCGGCCGGATCGAGACGGCGCCGCGGGTCGCGCAGGCCCTCGACCAGTGAGCGACTCGGCGGCGGGTGTGCCGGCGCGGGCGAGCACCCGCGACTGGCTGGCGGTGTTCGGGGCGATCCTCGGCGCCTTCACGGCCATCCTCGACATCCAGATCACCAACTCCTCGCTCGCCGACATCCAGGGCGCGCTCGGCGCCTCGGCGGAGGAGGGGAGCTGGATCTCCACCGCCTACCTGATGGCGGAGATCATCGTGATCCCGCTCACCGGCTGGCTGTCCTCGGTGGTCGGCCTGCGCCGCTACCTCGCGACGAACACGATGCTGTTCATCGCCTTCTCGGTGGCCTGCGCGCTCTCGACCAGCCTGCCGCAGATGATCCTGTTCCGGGCCGGCCAGGGCTTCACCGGCGGCGTGCTGATCCCGACCGCGATCGTGATCGTGCGCACGCGGCTGCCGCGGGCGCAGCAGGCGGTGGGAATCGCCCTGTTCGGGCTCACCGCCACCTTCGCGCCGGCGATCGGCCCGACGGTGGGCGGCTACCTCACCGACAACCTGTCCTGGCACTACATCTTCTACCTGAACCTGCTGTTCGGGCCGGTGGCGGTGGCGATCCAGCTCTCGGCCTTCGACCCCGTGCCGGCGCGCTGGAGCGAACTCCTCAAGGGCGACTGGCTCGGCATCGGCCTGATGGCGACGGGCCTGCCGGCCCTGACCTTCGTGCTGGAGGAGGGGCAGCGCAAGGACTGGTTCGGCTCACCGGTGATCGTGGACGCCGCGCTGATCGCGGCTTCGGGAATCGTGGGCTTCATCATCCGCGAGCTGACCGCGGCCCGGCCCTTCATCAACCTGCGCGTGCTGGGGAACCGCTCGGTCGGCGGCGCCTGCCTGCTGATGACCGTGCTCGGGGCCGTCTCGTACGGTTCGATCTACATCATCCCGCTCTACTGCGCCCAGATCCAGGGCTACAACGCCCAGCAGATCGGCACCGTGGTGATGTGGTCGGGCCTGCCGCAGCTGATTCTGTTTCCGGCGATGCCGCTGATCATGCGGGCCGTCGACGCCCGGTTGCTGGTGGTGACCGGCACGCTGTTCTTCATCGCGAGCTGCTGGATCAATGTCGGGCTGACCCACGATGTCGGGATGGACCAGCTGATCCTGCCGCAGCTGATGCGGGCGATCGGCCAGCCGCTCTTCACCATCCCGCTCTCGCAGCTCTCGACGGCGGGGCTCGCGCCGCGCGACACGGCGGACGCCTCGGCCCTGTCGAACATGATGCGCAACCTCGGCGGCTCGATCGGCATCGCGATGCTCTCGACGATGATCGACCGGCGCGAGCACCTGCACTTCTCGGTGCTCGCCGAGGCGATCACCCGCAACGCCACCCGCACGCAGGACCATCTCGCGATGCTGGCGGCGGGGCTGCATGCGCGCATGCCCGACCCGGTGGCCGCGAAGAGCGCGGCGATCGGCATGCTCGCCCAGCAGGTGCGCCGCGAGGCGACCGTGATGGCCTACGCGGACGGGTTCTGGCTGGTGGGGGTGAGCCTCGTGCTGAGCCTGGCGGTGGTGGCCCTGCTCAAGAAGCCGGCGCGGGCGGGCGGGCCGGTGGAGGCGCATTAGAGCGGCTGTACGCTGCCTCACCCTCCCCCCTCTGCGGGGGAGGGTGGCGAGCGGAGCGAGCCGGGAGAGGGGCCGGCGCGACGATCCTTCAGCGAGCGCCGTTCACCCGCCGTTGAGTTCCATCCTGAAGCGCGGTTCCCCTCTCCCGCCCCACTCCGTGGGGCACCCTCCCCCGCAGAGGGGGGAGGGAGACGATGCGAGATGGCTGAGACTAGAAAAAAGGGACCGGATCGCTCCGGCCCCCTTCCCAATCTACCGTCCTACCTGCTCAGAGCGAGTAGTAGTGCACGAACTCGATCGGGTGCGGCGTCATCTCGAAGCGCAGCACCTCGGTCATCTTCAGCTCGATGAACGAGTCGATGAAGTCGTCGTTGAAGACGCCGCCAGCCTTGAGGAACTCGCGGTCGGCATCGAGCGAGCTCAGCGCCTCACGCAGCGAACCGCACACGGTCGGGATCTCCTTCAGCTCCGCCGGGGGCAGGTCGTAGAGGTCCTTGTCCATGGCCGGACCGGGATCGATCTTGTTGGCGATCCCGTCGAGGCCCGCCATCAGCATGGCCGCGAAGGCGAGGTAGGGATTCGCCATCGGGTCGGGGAAACGGACCTCGACGCGCTTGGCCTTCGGCGAGGTCGTCCACGGGATGCGGCAGGAGGCCGAGCGGTTGCGGGCCGAGTAGGCCAGCAGCACCGGCGCCTCGTAGCCCGGCACCAGCCGCTTGTACGAGTTCGTCGACGGATTGGTGAAGGCGTTGAGCGCCTTGGCGTGCTTGATGATGCCGCCGATGTACCAGAGGCACTCCTGCGACAGGTCGGCGTACTTGTTGCCCGCGAACAGCGGCTTGCCTTCCTTCCAGATCGACTGGTGGACGTGCATGCCCGAGCCGTTATCGCCGTAGACCGGCTTCGGCATGAAGGTCGCGGACTTGCCGTAGCTCTGGGCGACGTTGTGGATGCAGTACTTGTAGATCTGCATCTGGTCGGCCATCAGCGTCAGCGTGTCGAACTTCATGCCGAGTTCGTGCTGGGCCGACGCCACCTCGTGGTGGTGCTTCTCGACCTTGACGCCCATGGACTGCATGGCGGCCAGCATTTCGCCGCGCATGTCCTGCGCCGAATCCTGCGGCGGGACCGGGAAGTAGCCGCCCTTGGTCTGGATCCGGTGGCCGAGGTTGCCGCCCTCGTACTCGGTCTGGCCGTTGCTCGGCAGCTCGATCGAGTCGAGCTTGAAGCCGGTGTTGTAGGGATCCGCCGAGAAGCGCACGTCGTCGAACACGAAGAACTCGGCCTCGGGGCCGACGAAGACGGTGTCGCCGACGCCGCTCGCCTTCACGAAGGCCTCGGCCTTCTTGGCGATGCTGCGCGGGTCGCGGCCGTAGGGCTCGCCCGTGGAGGGCTCCAGCACGTCGCAGACGATCGACATCGTCGCGGCCGAGAAGAACGGATCCATGCAGGCCGTCGCCGGGTCGGGCATCAGCAGCATGTCCGACTCGTTGATCGCCTTCCAGCCGGCGATCGAGGAGCCGTCGAACATCGTGCCTTCCGCGAAGATGTCCTCGTCCACGAGCGACACGTCGAAGGTGACGTGCTGCCACTTGCCGCGCGGATCGGTGAAGCGGAAGTCGACGTACTTAACGTCGTTGTCCTTGATCTCCTTCAGGACTTCCGTGGCAGTCTTGGCCATTCCCTTTGGACCCCTTCCTAGAGCCGGCGCGCGGCCGTGACGAAGCCGCGGTCCGCCGGGCGGCCGCGGCCTTGAGATGCCGGAGGAGGTCAGGCGGACGGGGAACTCAGATCGCGTCGGCGCCCGTTTCGCCCGTGCGGATCCGGATGGCCTCCTCGATCGACGACACGAAGATCTTTCCGTCGCCGATGCGGCCGGTCTGCGCGGATTTCCGGATCGCGTCAACCGCCCCGTCCACGAGGTGGTCGGGCAGCACGATCTCCAGCTTCACCTTGGGGAGGAAATCAACCACGTATTCCGCGCCGCGGTAGAGCTCGGTATGCCCCTTCTGCCGGCCGAATCCCTTCGCCTCGATCACCGTAATCCCCTGGAGGCCGACCTCCTGGAGGGCTTCCTTCACCTCGTCGAGCTTGAAGGGCTTGATGATCGCTTCGATCTTCTTCATGCCGAGCGGGCCTGGTTCTGCAACGGTTCCAGCCGCATTCCTACCATCGCAGTGCGGCGACCGCCACGAGGATTTCCGGGGTGCGCTGCGAGAAACGCCCGCGGAATGGGCGCGCCCTGCGCGATTGTCGTGCAGCTGCCGCGTCCCGAGACCGGCCCGGAATCGAGGAGAGGCGATGGCGACCACCGAGCTGCTGACCAATGCCGAGATGCGCCGGGCCGACGCGGCCGCGATCGCGGCCGGCACCGACGGGTTCACGCTGATGCGGAGGGCGGGCGCGGCGGTGGCGGCCCGGGCGCTCGCGCGCATTCCGGGGGGCGCCCGGGTGCTGGTCCTGTGCGGGCCCGGCAACAACGGCGGCGACGGCTTCGTGGCGGCGGCGGACCTCGCGGCGGCGGGCCGGCAGGTCGCGGTGGCGCTGCTCGGGTCCCGCGACGCCCTCAAGGGCGACGCCGCCGCGGCCGCCGCGTCCTGGACCGGCCCGGTGGCGGATGCCGCGCGGGCGGACCCGGCCGGGCACGACCTCGTGGTCGACGCGCTGTTCGGCGCCGGCCTGACGCGGCCCCTCGACGGGGCGGCCCGGGCGCTGGTCGAGCGGGTCAACGCCTCCGGGATCCCGGTGCTCGCGGTCGACGTGCCCTCCGGCCTCGACGGCGATACCGGCGCGCCCCGGGGGACGGCGATCCAGGCCGCCGAGACCGTGACCTTCGTGCGGCTCAAGCCCGGCCACCTGCTGCTGCCGGGGCGCGGGCTGTGCGGGCCTGTGACCGTCGCCGATATCGGCATCACGGACGCGATCGTGGCCGGGATCGGCGGGATGATCGCCGCCAACGCGCCGCCGCTCTGGGATGCGGCGCTGCCGCGTCTCACCGCGGCGAGCCACAAATACACGCGCGGCCACGCGCTCGTGGTCTCGGGCCCGGCGACCCGGACCGGCGCGGCGCGGCTCGCCGCCCGCGGGGCGCTGCGGATCGGGGCGGGGCTCGTCACGGTCGCCTCGCCGCCGACGGCGCTCGCCGAGAACGCGGCCCACCTGACCGCGATCATGCTGCGGCCGGTCACCGGCGCGGACGACCTGGAGGACATGCTGGTCGACGAGCGGCTCAACGCCATCGCGGCGGGTCCCGGACTCGGGACCGGGAGCGCGACGCGCGACATCGTGCGGGTGGCAGCGGAGGCCGGGCGCGGCCTCGTCCTCGACGCGGACGCGCTCACGAGCTTCGCGGGCCGGGCCGGCGACCTCGCCCAGCACCTGCGCGAGGGCGGGGCGCGGGCCGTGCTGACGCCGCATGCGGGCGAGTTCGCGCGGCTCTTCGACGGGGTGGCGGCGGTGCCCGAGGGCTCGAAGCTCGAGCGCGCCCGCGCGGCCTCGGCCTTCCTCGGGGTCGTCGTGGTGTTCAAGGGCGCCGACACGGTGATCGCGGCGCCGGACGGGCGGGCGGCGATCAACCGGAACGGGACGCCCTGGCTCGGCACGGCGGGCTCCGGGGACGTGCTCACCGGCTTCGTCGCGGGGCTGCTGGCGCAGGGCATGCCGCCCTACGAGGCGGCCTGCGCGGCGGTGTGGATGCACGCGGAGGCGGGGGGCCGGCACGGGCCGGGGCTGATCGCCGAGGACCTGCCGGAGCTGATCCCGGGCGTGCTCGCCGGGCTGCTCGGCTGAGCCCGGCTTTCAGGCCGAACCGATTCGCCGCCAGGGCTTGAAGCCGTTCTCCACTCCGTAGAGGGCCGGCGCCAGTTCGGGAAAGTGCCGCCGGATCAGTCCGGCGAAGCTGTTGCCGTTGACCCAGGCGATGCCCTCTTGCGTGTAGACCTCCGGCACGAAGTCGCGGGCGATAAAGCGGTCGCTCTTCAGGCGGCGCGAGGCCATCAGCACGAAGACCCGGAAGGCGGTGTCGCTGAAGCCGAAGCCGGGCGGCACCACCTCGGCGAACAGCCCGACCATGAGGTCGAGGCGGTCGACGTTGTCGCGCCCCGCCGTCTGTCCGTAGATCCGGCGCAGCGCCTCGGGCAGCCGCGGATGCAGGGGGTTCTCCAACTCGTCGAAGCTGCGGATCGGCGCCTTGTGGAACAGCTCCCGGAACCGGTTGTAGCGCGGCACGCCGCGCTCCCGGTCGCGCAGGATGTCGATCGTCGCGAGGTCGACCCGCTCCCCGTCCGGCCGCACCAGCGCCCGCAGGAAGTCCGGGTAGTTGTGCAGGGTCACGGCACCCGGATGGGAGACACCGAAGGAGTAGAGCACGTCGGCGAAGCCCCAGCGGGGATCCCGGAACACGGTGAGCTGGTCGAGGTTGCCGACGAGGCCATCCATCATGGCGATCCGCGCGAGGTCGGCGCCGGTGGCGGCCGAGCGGATCGTGAGATCGTCACGCATCAGCGGGTGCAGCCGGTAGACGGAGACGAACTCCTCGGTCAGGCAGTAATCCGCCCCGTGGTGGTTCACGCCCGAGAGCGGGATGCCGGAGAAGCCCTCGTTGTCGCCGATCCGGCCGAGGGCCCGCTGCAGCCGCTCGCCCTGCAGGCCCCACCAGTTGGTCGTCATCACGGTCTCGATCGCCGGCATCGAAAGGATCGCGGGCGTCCACTCCACGGTGTGGATCTTGGCCATCAGGGCCGAGTTGATCATCCGGGCAGTGCCGAACAGCCGGTCGCTGTCCCAGCCCGGATAGAGCGGCCGGAGGTGGTCGCAGATCGCGTTGTGCTCGCGCGCGAAGAGCGTGTGCAGCAGGCTCAGCCCCGCCCACCAATTGCCGGAGAAGCCGGTGAGCGCCCGCTCATTGGGGTCGAGGCTCGCCGGATCGAGGATCAGGTCGCCCTCGGGCAGGTAGAGCTTGCCGTCCGGAAGGGCCTCGCCGGTCGGCACGGGGCGGCCGTCCACGATCCGGTAGTCGCTGCGCAGCCGCGCCGTGGTCTCGCGGTTGCTGCCGTAGATCTGCGAGGCGTCCCACCAGTGCGACTCGGCGTTGGCGTAGGTCGGCGGGTCGCGCAGCCGCCCGCCATTCGCCGCGCGCTCGGCCGCGTAGTCCCGGGTCGGGTCGGGGCGCGTGCGCCGCACCGCCATCGTCTCCGCGCCCCAGGGATCGCCGGGCGCCACGTCGATGCGGAACGGGTCCTCCGCCGGGGGCTCGCCGTGGTTGAACCAGTCGTGCGTCTGGAATTGGATCCAGGCCGCCGCCAGGACATTCAGGGAGGTCGCCTCGATCAGGTCGCGCCGGGCGAGGAGCTCGTTGCTGATCAGGCGCGGGTTCGGGGTCAGCAGGGCCTGCTCGTCCTCCGGGAAGGCCTCGGCCAGGGGCACGTTGCGGCCGAACCGGGCGCCCGGGTTGCTCACCGTGAAGTGCATGCTCTCGTGGTCGGCCAGCGCGGGATCGCTCGCCGAGCCCATCGCCGGCTTGGCGAGGTCGTTGAAGTAGCCGTCCAGGTTGCGCTGGACGAGGTCGGCCGGGGCCAGGGTGTGGGGGGCCGAGAGGCCGGCGGGGTTCGTCACCGGGATCGACGACGTGTCGTGCAGGTTGTCGCGCCGCAGCACCTCGCGCAGGCCCGCGAGGTTCAGCACCGCGAGCGGGGTCGGCAGCCGGTACCAGGGCACCACGCGGTTGAGCGCCTCGAACGCCCCCACATAGGCGCGGCCCGAAACCGAGGCCGGGTCGAAGGGACGGACCACGATCCGGTAGGCGACGGCGGCCAGGGTCCCGGCGAGGAGCAGGAGCCCCGCGGCGCGGACGGCGTCGCGACCGGAGACGACGAGCGTCACCGTCAGCGCGGCGCCGAGGACGAGGGCGTGCAGGATGCCCCGCACGACCTGCGCGACGGGGCCGGGCTTCCGCAGGCGCCACGCGAACACCACGTCGAGCCCCCACCAGAGGGCGAGCAGGCTAGACGCGACGGGGTGGTGGAGGCGGGGCGGCCGCACCGGATCGTCGAAGACGCCGCGCAGCCCCGGCAGCACGCCGGCCGTGCCGATCGCGGCGTGGATCAGGAAGGCGAGGAGCGCCAGCGTCCAGACCACCAGCCAGGCGGGTCCCGGGTCACCCGCACGGCGCAGGAGGTGGAGGCCGATCGCGGGGATCAGCAGCAGCGTCATCACGATGGCCGCGTCGACGGTCAGGAAGTACGCCAGATCCGGCCGGCTCGGCCCCTTCCATAGCGTGGTCGGGATCGGGGGATTGCCCGCCGCGAGCCACTCCGCCGCGGCCCCCGCCTGGAGCCAGGCGCAGGCCACCGCCACCGCCATCATCAGCAGGAACGCGGCCGTCGCGCCGATCAGGAGTGTCTTGTCCGGCATCACGACCCCCCATTTCGTGGATCTCACATGAGTGAACTGAGACGCGATGCCCTTGCGTGCCGCCTCACGGACGTTATGCAGCCTCACGCCGACACAGATGGACTGACAATGATCCAGTTTTTATGTGGATTTGCAAGCGAATAGGGGCACTTGATGATTGCCAATCCATGATCCATGCTTTGGATCGAAGTGAAATCATACAAAATAGACATTTAGAAGAAACCCGACCGGTTCGCCGAGCAGTGTAAAGTTGCGCCACTGTTAAGGTTTTGTCAATTGATTTGTTAGGTCGACAGCGCCGAGAGCTCGCGAGGCACATTGCCCAGGAGAACGACTCACGATCGCGTCGTGGCAGCGGTGACTTCCCTTCGATCATCCTCGCGACGCCCCGCCCTCCCCCCTCTGCGGGGGAGGGTGCCCGGCGGAGCCGGGCGGGAGAGGGGAACCCCGGTTCAAGATAGAGCGGGCCCGTCGTGATGGGTGCTCCCTGGAGGATCGCCGCGCCGGCCCGCCCCGCAGGCCACCCTCCCCGCAGAGGTGCTACCGTGCGCACACAGTATAGGAAAACATGTTCCGTATCGAAAACATGATCGTTCCGATGGATCAGACTTCGAGCGGATCCGTCATCCCTCGGCCGCACCCGCTGCGCGATCGCGCGCAGGGTATTGCAACGCTCAATCGACGGCGATCGACCTGAAGTTCGGTTGATTTCATGCCGTCAGGTGATCGTGAGCCACAGCTTGAAACCCGGCTCATGGCAACAAACCCCCCTCCTCATGCTGAGGTGCGACCTTAGGGAGCCTCGAAGCACCCCGGAACAGCGGATCCAAGGCACGTTTCTCTTGGATAGACGGTCAGGGGTGCTTCGAGGCTCCCTTTGGTCGCACCTCAGCATGAGGAGTGTTGTGTCTTCCAGAAGCGGTCCAATGATGAACCGGCTACAAAGATGTGCACACGGCAGCGCAAAGGGGCGAGGGTTCGGGCGTGGCCCCATCCCACCCTCCAACAGGAAAGGCCCCGGACGTCGCCGTCCGGGGCCTCTCTCACGCCGTCACGCCGGTCAGGGTCAGTGCGCCACCAGCCCACCCGAGGCATCGTCCTCGGGCCGCGCCGGGGCGGCGGGCGCCATCCGCTCGTCCCACTCGATCGCGACCGGCAGCCGGATCAGGGCCTTCTGCAGCACTTGATCCATGCGCGAGACCGGCACGATCTCCAGACCGTTCTTCACGCTCGCCGGGATGTCGGCGAGGTCCTTGGCGTTCTCCTCGGGGATCAGCACCGTCTTGATGCCACCCCGGAGCGCCGCCAGGAGCTTCTCCTTCAGCCCGCCGATCGGCAGGACGCGGCCCCGCAGCGTCACCTCGCCGGTCATGGCGATGTCGCGCCGCACCGGGATTCCCGTGACCACGGAGACGATCGCCGTCGCCATGGCGATGCCGGCCGAGGGCCCGTCCTTCGGGGTCGCCCCCTCCGGCACGTGGACGTGGATGTCCCGGCGGTCGAACATCGGCGGCTCGACCCCGAAATCGACCGCCCGCGAGCGGACGTAGGAGGCCGCCGCGGAGATCGATTCCTTCATCACGTCGCGCAGGTTGCCGGTGACCGTCATCTTGCCCTTGCCGGGCATCATCACGCCCTCGATCGTGAGCAGTTCGCCCCCGACCTCGGTCCAGGCAAGACCCGTGACCACACCGACCTGGTCGTCCGTCTCGACCTCGCCGTAGCGGAACCGCGCCGGGCCCAGGAAGGTGTCGAGGTTCTCGGCCGTCACCGCGACGCCCGCGACCTTGGAGATCAGGATCTCCTTGACCGCCTTGCGGATCAGGTTCGACAGCTCGCGCTCCAGGTTCCGCACGCCCGCCTCGCGGGTGTAGCGGCGGATCAGCAGCAGCAGGCCGTCGTCATCGATCGACCACTCCTTCTCCGCGAGGCCGTGCTTCTTCAGCGCGTTCGGGATCAGGTGGCGGCGGGCGATCTCGACCTTCTCCTCCTCGGTGTAGCCGGCGATGCGGATCACCTCCATGCGGTCGAGGAGCGCCGGCGGGATGTTGAGCGTGTTCGCCGTCGTCACGAACATCACGTTCGACAGGTCGTAATCGACCTCGAGGTAATGGTCGTTGAAGGTGGCGTTCTGCTCGGGATCCAGCACCTCGAGGAGCGCCGCGGAGGGGTCGCCGCGGAAGTCCATGCCCATCTTGTCGATCTCATCGAGCAGGATGAGCGGGTTCGAGGTCTTGGCCTTGCGCATCGACTGCACGATCTTGCCGGGCATCGAGCCGATATAGGTCCGCCGGTGACCGCGGATCTCGGCCTCGTCGCGGACGCCGCCGAGCGACATGCGCACGAACTCGCGGCCCGTGGCCTTGGCGATCGACTTGCCGAGCGAGGTCTTGCCGACGCCGGGCGGTCCGACGAGGCACAGGATCGGGCCGGTGAGCTTGTTGGCGCGCTGCTGGACCGCGAGGTACTCGACGATGCGCTCCTTGACCTTGTCGAGACCGAAGTGATCGGAATCGAGCAGGTTCTGCGCGCCGACGAGGTCCTTCTTGATCTTCGAGCGCTTGCCCCACGGGATGCCGAGCATCCAGTCGAGGTAGTTGCGCACCACCGTCGCCTCGGCCGACATCGGCGACATCTGGCGCAGCTTCTTCAGCTCCGCCATCGCCTTGTCGCGAGCCTCCTTCGACAGCTTGGTCTTCTCGATCTTGTCCTCGAGCTCGGCCAGCTCGTCGCGGCCGTCCTCGTCGCCGAGTTCCTTCTGAATGGCCTTCATCTGCTCATTCAGGTAGTACTCGCGCTGGGTCTTCTCCATCTGCCGCTTGACGCGGGTGCGGATGCGCTTCTCGACCTGGAGCACGGAGATCTCGCTCTCCATGAGCGAGAGCACGCGCTCCAGCCGCTCGGCGACGGTCGGGATCTCCAGGATCGCCTGCTTGTCGGAGATCTTGACCGCGAGGTGCGACGCGACCGTGTCGGCGAGCTTGGAGGGCTCGTCAATCTGGATCACCGCCGCCACCACCTCCGGCGAGATCTTCTTGTTCAGCTTGACGTAGTTCTCGAACTCCGAGATCACCGAGCGCGCCAGGGCCTCGGCCTCGATGCGGTCGCCGAGGTCGTTGGGCAGGGTCTCGGCATCGGCGGCGTAGTACTCGTCCGAGCGCACGAAGGAGCGGATCTTCGCCCGGCCGCCGCCCTCGACCAGCACCTTGACGGTGCCGTCGGGCAGCTTGAGCAGCTGAAGGACCGAGGCCAGCGTGCCGATCGTGTAGATCGCGTCCGTGGCCGGATCGTCGTCGGTGGCGTTGACCTGGGTGGCGAGCAGGATGTGGCGGTCGGCGCGCACCGCCTCCTCGAGCGCCCGGATCGACTTCTCGCGGCCGACGAAGAGCGGCACGATCATGTGCGGGAAGACCACGATGTCGCGCAGCGGCAGGACCGCGTAGGTCCCGGTCGAGCCGGGAACGACGGGCTGGCGCGATTTCGGCTGGGTCATGGGGGGTTGTCCTTGATGGTGACTCCCGACGCTCCGCGCCTTCCAAGAGGGGCGAACAGCACGCGGAACGGGAGGCCGACCGGGCCGCGGGGGTCGGAGGGGGAGGCGGCCGGGCCGCGGCACCGCACCTCCGAGTGAGCATGCGGCCGCCGCGTTCTGAACTCAGGTGGTTCCTGGCGCCGTGACTTTCAAGCGCCCCACCAGAACGGCCGCATAGGACTGGTACGCAACGGGAAAAGGCCGCCGCGAACGCGGCGGCCCCGTCTCACGCGCTGACGCTCGCGGGGGCGTCCTTCGCGCGGTCCCCGTGGATGTAGAGGGGTCTCGCCTTGCCCTCCACGACCTCGGGGCCGATCACCACCTGCTCCACGGAGTCGAGGCCGGGCAGGTCGTACATCGTCTCCAGCAGGATGCTCTCCAGGATGGAGCGCAGCCCGCGGGCGCCGGTCTTACGCTCGATCGCCTTGCGGGCGACGAGGGTCAGCGCCTCCTCCTGGAACGTCAGGTCGACGTTCTCCATCTCGAACAGGCGCTGGTACTGCTTGACGAGCGCGTTCTTCGGCTCCTGCAGGATCCGCTTGAGGGCGGTCTCGTCGAGGTCCTCCAGGGTGGCGAGCACCGGCAGGCGGCCGACGAATTCGGGGATCAGCCCGAACTTGAGCAGGTCCTCGGGCTCGACGTTCCGGAAGATCTCGCCGGTGCGGCGGTCGTCCGGGGCCTGCACGGTGGCGCCGAAGCCGATCGAGGTGCCCTTGCCGCGGGCCGAGATGATCCGCTCCAGGCCCGCGAAGGCACCGCCGCAGATGAACAGTATGTTGGTCGTGTCCACCTGCAGGAATTCCTGCTGCGGGTGCTTGCGCCCGCCCTGCGGCGGCACGCTCGCGACCGTGCCCTCCATGATCTTCAGCAGGGCCTGCTGCACGCCCTCGCCCGACACGTCGCGGGTAATCGACGGGTTGTCGGACTTGCGGGAGATCTTGTCGATCTCGTCGATGTAGACGATGCCGCGCTGCGCCCGCTCGACGTTGTAGTCGGAGGCCTGCAGCAGCTTGAGGATGATGTTCTCGACGTCCTCGCCGACGTAGCCGGCCTCGGTCAGCGTCGTCGCATCCGCCATCGTGAAGGGCACGTCGAGGATGCGGGCGAGCGTCTGCGCCAGCAGCGTCTTGCCCGAGCCCGTCGGCCCGATCAGCAGGATGTTCGACTTCGCGAGCTCGACGTCGTTGTGCTTCGCCGCGTGCGCCAGCCGCTTGTAGTGGTTGTGCACCGCGACGGACAGCACCTTCTTGGCGAAATCCTGCCCGATGACGTAATCGTCAAGGACCCGGCGAATCTCCTTCGGGGTCGGCACGCCGTCCCGCGACTTCACCAGCGAGGACTTCGATTCCTCGCGAATGATGTCCATGCACAGCTCGACGCATTCATCGCAGATGAAAACGGTCGGACCCGCGATCAGCTTGCGGACCTCGTGCTGGCTCTTGCCGCAGAACGAGCAGTACAGCGTGCTCTTCGAGTCGTTGCCGCCAGCCTTGCTCATATGGGTCTCCAAGTCCCCGACGGGCCCCTGCCGCGAGGGCAGTGGGCGCGTCCCTCTCGATATAGTGACACCCGACTGAACAAACAGTCACCGCCTTCGACGCACGCGCGCCGGGTGCCCGACGCAGAACCCCGATGCAAACACGCAGCCACCTCCGGATCAATCCCGTGAGAGCGACACGGCCTCGCCAAAAGGCCGCATCGCCTACGGGATCGTTAATCCGTGCGGGGCGGCGCCCGTTCCGGGTCAGGCGGACGGCGCCTCGGCGCGCTTCTGGAGCACCTCGTCGATGAGGCCCCACTCCTTGGCGGCGTCGGCGGTCATGAAATTGTCGCGCTCCAGGCCCTGCTCGATCGTGTCGTAGTCCCGGCCCGTGTGCTTCACGTAGATCTCGTTGAGGCGCCGCTTCAGGGCCTCGATCTCGCGGGCGTGGATCAGGATGTCGGTCGCCTGGCCCTGGAAGCCGCCGGAGGGCTGGTGGACCATGATGCGCGCGTTCGGCAGGGCGAAGCGGTGCCCGGCCTCGCCGGCCGCCAGCAGCAGCGAGCCCATGGAGGCGGCCTGGCCGACGCAGAGCGTCGCCACCGGGCAGCGGATGAACTGCATCGTGTCGTAGATCGACAGCCCCGACGTCACCACCCCGCCCGGCGAGTTGATGTAGAAGGAGATCTCCTTCTTCGGGTTCTCCGCCTCGAGAAACAGCAGCTGCGCCACGATGAGCGAGGCGGAGTAGTCCTCGACCGGCCCGGTCAGGAAGATGATGCGCTCGCGCAGCAGACGCGAGTAGATGTCGAAGGCACGCTCGCCGCGGCTCGACTGCTCGACCACCATGGGGACGAGCGCGCTGTTGTAGAAGTCGACGGGGTCTCTCATCGGGATGGCCCTGGTTCTGGAAGGCCCGGCCGCGCCGCTGCGGCCGGGGGTCGGCGAATCGGTGAGCCCGCGGGCCGCCCCTCCGCCGCCCGTCAGGGCCGCGGGCGGGTCAGGCCGCGCCGGTCTCGTTCGGGGAGGCTCCGGTCTCCTCGGAGGCCGCGGACTCGGACGCGGCGGGGGCCGCCTCGTCCTCGTCCTCCTCGTCGGCGAACAGCGCCTCCTTGGAGACGGGCTCCTCGACGAGTTTGACCTGCCCGAGGACGTGGTCAACCACCTTCTCCTCGAACAGAGGAGCGCGCAGCTCGGCCATCGCCTGGGGGTTCTTGCGGTAGAAGTCGTAAACTTCCCGCTCCTGGCCGGGGAACTGGCGGAGCCGGGCGATGAGCGCCTGGTTCACCTCTTCGTCCGGAACCTTGATATCGGCGCTCTCGCCCATCTGCGCAAGGACCAGGCCGAGCCGCACCCGGCGCTCGGCGATCCGGCGGTACTCGCCCTGCGCCTTCTCCTCGGTGGTGCCCTCGTCCTCGAAGGTCTTGCCGCGAGACTTCAGGTCGGCCTCGACCTGCGCCCAGACGGCGGCGAATTCCTGGTGCACCAGGGTCGGGGGCAGGTCGAAGGCGTAGCGGGAATCGAGGGCGTCGAGGAGCGCCTTCTTGACCCGGCGGCGCGAGGCGGCGTCGAGCTCCCGCGACAGGGAGGTGCGCACCGCCTCCTTCAGCTTGTCGAGGTTCTCCAGGCCGAAGGTCTCGGCGAGCGCGTCGTCGATCTTGGTTTCGCCCGGGGCCTTGACGGCCTTCACGGTGACCTCGAAGACCGCCTCCTTGCCGGCGAGCTGCTCGGCCGGGTAGGCCTCGGGGAAGGTCACCGTCACGGTGCGGGCCTCGCCCGCCTTGGCGCCGACGAGCTGGTCCTCGAAGCCCGGGATGAAGGTGTTGGACCCGAGGTCGAGATCCGCGTCCTCGGCGGTGCCGCCCTCGAAGATCTCGCCGCCGATGCGGCCGACGAAGTCGATCGTCACCCGGTCGCCCGTCTGCGCGGCCTCGCCCTCGGGACGGTCCGCGAAGGAGCGGTTCTGCTCGGCCATGCGGGCGATCGCCGCCTCGACCTCCGTGTCCTCCACCGCCGCGACGGGCTTCGTCAGGGTGACGTCGGAGAGATCGACGAGGTCGAAGGTCGGCATCACCTCGACGGCGACCTGGAAGGCGAGGTCGGCCTTGGCGTCGAGCGCCTTCTCGATCTCGGCCTTGTCCTCCGGCATCTTGATCTGCGGCTCGAGGGCGAGCTTGAGCTTGTTGTCCTCGACGATCTTCTGGTTGGCCTCGTTGACGGCGTTCTGGAGCACGTCCGCCATCAGCGAGCGGCCGTAGACCCGCCGCAGGTGCGCGACCGGCACCTTGCCGGGGCGGAAGCCCTTTATCTGGACCTTGTCCTTGATGCCGGCGAGTTCGGTGGTCAGCCGATCCTCGAGTTCGGCCGCGGCGAGCACCACCTGGTACTCGCGCTTCAGGCCTTCGGACTTGGTCTCGGTCACCTGCATCGTCGTCGTTCCGCCTCTGAATCGAATCCGGACCGCCTGCGGGTCCCGGACGGCGTGGAGGACGCACCGTGCGACGGGAACCGTCAGTGTGGCGGGCCGGCCCTGATGTGAAAAGCCAATCCGTCGTGTCGCCTCGCGGCGTCTCTCATCCCGCGGCGCCGAAGGCCTGGCGGAATGGTGCGGGCGGAGGGGCTCGAACCCCCACGACTCTCGTCACTGGAACCTAAATCCAGCGCGTCTACCAGTTCCGCCACGCCCGCAACGCGCGCGCCCGGGTTCGCCGCGGCGCTCGGGCGGCGCTCTATAGCACGCTCTCGCGAACGCGCAGCAACAATTTTGGGCGCTCTCGCGGGAGGCTCGCGCGCGCCTCCCGCGCCCGCTACAAGGCCGCTCGCCGCGCGGAAAACCGCTCCATCTGCCGAGGTGCCATGACGTTCCACCCGCCGACCCGCCGCGCGCTGCTCGCGGGCGCCGCGCTCGCCCTGGTGCCGGCCCGGCCCCGCGCCGAGACCCCGGCGGCGGCTCCGGCCGCGCGAGAGCCCCGCATCCTCGCGGCCGGCCCGGCGCGCACGGCGCTGCGCCCCGACGGGGCCGCGACGCCGGTCTGGGCCTTCGACGGCAGGGCCGAGCCGCCGCTCCTGCGCGTGAAGAAGGGCGAGGCCGTGCGCCTGCGCCTCGACAACCGCACCGACAAGCCGCTCTCCCTGCACTGGCACGGCGTCCGCAATGCCAACGCCATGGACGGGGTCGGGGGCGTGACGCAGGCGCCGGTCGCGCCGGGCGCGAGCTTCACCTACGCTTTCACGCCGCCGGATGCCGGCACCTCGCTGATCCGGCCGCTGGTGGTGGGCGGTTCGAGCGAGCCCTCCGGCCGCGGCCTCGCCGGGCTGCTGATCGTCGAGGAGGAGAGGCCGCCGCTCGTGGACCGGGACGTGGCGCTGGTGCTGCAGGATTGGCGGATCGAGCCCGACGGGACGCTGACGCCCTTCGGGCAGGTGCCCTTCGCGGCGAGTTCCGGGCGGCTCGGCAACGCGCTCACGGTGAACGGCCGGCCGGTGCCGGAGACTATCGCGGCCCCGCCGGGCACCCGGCTGCGGCTTCGCCTCGCCAATGCCTGCAACGCCCGGGCGACCCGGATCCGCTTCGACGGGCTCAAGGCCTGGGTGGCGGCGGTGGACGGGCAGCCCACCGATACGTTCGAGCCCCTGCGCGCGACGCTGCCCTTTCCGCCGGGCACCCGCTACGACCTCCTCCTCGACGTGCCCTCGGAGAAAGAGGGCAAGGGGACGGTCGCGGCGCTGATCGGGCCCGGCATCCCGCTGGCGGTGGTGGTGCCGCAGGGCGAGGCGGTCGCCGCGCGGCCGCCCGTGGCGGCGATCGGCGAGAACAAGCTGCTGCCGCCCGAGATCAAGCTCCAGAACGCGACGCGGCGCGACCTCACCATCGCGGGCGGGGCGAGCCTCGATCGGGGGAAGCCGGAGGCGCCACCGGTCTACACCGGCGACCCGGCCCGGATCTGGACGGTGAACGGGGCGGCGGGGAGCGCGGGCGGGGCGCCGCTCTTCTCGGTGAAGCGCGGCACGGTGGTGGTGCTGGCGCTCACGAACCAGACCGCCTTCCCGCAATCGCTGCACCTGCACGGCCACGTCTTCCGGCTCCTGCACCCGCTCGACGACGGCTGGGAACCCTACTGGCTCGACACGTTCCAATTGCTAGAAGGGCGCACGGCGCGGATCGCCGTCCTGGCCGACAATCCCGGGCGCTGGCTGGTGAGCGCGACCGCGCTGGAGCGCTTCGATACCGGGCTGTGGACGTCGTTCGAGGTGACCTGAGCGCGTCCGCTCCCCCTCGGACGGCCTGCACGTTCACGGTTCGCCGGAGGAAGCGCAGGTTTCTCCTCTCCCCGCGTGCGGGGAGAGGGCATGCGCACGACACGGCGTGTGAATCGGCGAGCCGCGGAGGGGGAGGGGAGACCGCGCTCGCTCAGGCGCGGCGACGGCCCAGGCCGCTGTTCTTCGCCAACTCGCTGCGCTGGGCGGCGTAGTTCGCCGCAACCATCGGATAGTCGTGCGGCAGGCCCCACTTCTGGCGGTACTGCTCGGGCGTCAGGCCGCGGGTCGAGAGGTGGCGCTTCAGCGACTTGTAGTGACGGCCGTCCTCGAGGCTGACGATGTAGTCGGGCGTGATCGTCTTCCTGATGGGCATCAGCGGGACGGGCTTCTCGGGCGCCGCCGCGGCGGGCTCGCGCAGCCGCACCAGCGAGGTGTGGATGGCGCCGATCAGGCCCGGAAGCTCCGCGACAGGCACGGAGTTGTTCGACACATAGGCGGCGACGATGTCGGTCGCGCGTTCGATCAGCTCGATCTGTTGATTCTGGTCCTGCATCCATCCGCTCCGGTTGGCAGAAGCGAGCCCCCATGCGTTTTCGCGAAGCCCACGTCAATATTCATTTTCGCGATTGCGACAGTCTTACACGAGCGAAACGAACCGGAAGCAGCACGATACGAAGAGATGCGAAACCGTCCGGCGGCTCTGGTCGCGCGCGCGCGCCATGCAGCTAGGTAATATAGGGCCTGCACGGAGCTGCCGGCTCGGGGGGACGCCTGCCCGTCGACGGTGCGACGGCAACCGATTGTGCTCCGGCGCGCGCCGCCTCTATAACCGCGCGCTGTCTCATCAGGCGCGACCCGCGTCGAGCGCCCCCGCCCGGAGCGCTCCGCCCGCGCCGCCGCCCCGGGGAGTGCCATGGCAGGCCATTCGCAGTTCAAGAACATCATGCACCGCAAGGGCCGCGTCGATGCGGTCCGCTCCAAGGTCTTCGGCAAGCTGGCGCGGGAGATCACGGTCGCGGCCAAGCTCGGCGTGCCGGACCCGGCCATGAACCCGCGCCTGCGCGCCGCGATGCTCGCCGCCCGCGCCGAGAACATGCCCAAGGACAACATCGAGCGGGCGATCAAGAAGGCGACCGGCGGCGAGGGCGAGAACTACGAGGAGATCCGCTACGAGGGCTACGGCCCGGGCGGCGCCGCGCTCATCGTCGAGGCCCAGACCGACAACCGCAACCGCACCGCGTCCGACGTGCGCTCGGCCTTCACCAAGGCGGGCGGCAGCCTCGCGGAGACCGGGGCGGTGTCCTTCATGTTCGATCGGGTCGGCCTCGTCGCCTTCGACGCCAAGGTGGCGGATCCCGATGCGATGCTGGAAGCGGCCATCGAGGCGGGGGCCGACGATGTGAAGTCGGACGAGACCGGCCACGAGGTGACCTGCGACCAGGGCGCTCTCGGGGAGGTCGCCAAGGCCCTGGAGGCGCGCTTCGGCGAGCCGAAGCGCACCGGCCTCGTCTGGCGGCCCCAGACCACCGTCGAGGTCGACGACGAGACGGGCGAGAAGCTGATCCGCCTCGTCGAGATGATCGAGGACCAGGACGACGTCCAGAACGTCTTCGTGAACTTCGCGGTCTCCGACGCCCTCGTGGCGAAGATGGAGGGCTGAGGGCCGCACGGCGTCGTGACCGGGACTGCCGCCGAGCCGCCCCATTCGGGTGGTCTCAAAGCGGGCATGACGGACTGGAACGCCCCGGCGCAGCTCGTGGTCTGGCCCGACGAGGGCGGCGGCGACGACGAGCGCCCGACCGTGACCCTCCGCGAGGCGCTCCTCGCCGCCCGGGCGGTCACCGGCGCGCGGCGCGCCTGGATCATCACGGCGAGCGGCCACATCCTGCGGCCGGGTGAGATCGCGGAGCTCACCGCCGCGCTGATGACCCTTCCGCCCGCCGAGGGCGGATAGGCGGCGCGCTCCCGCCCTTGTCGCGGCCGGCCCGATGCTGCAAAGCACCGTCGCCTCCACGCAGGGACGGCGGGATCCCCGCCGTCGGACACGGTCTCCAACGATGCACGACATCCGGGTCATCCGCGACAACCCCGCCGCCTTCGACCAGGGCTTGGCGCGGCGCGGGCTCGCGCCGCTCGCCGCCGAACTGATCGCCCTCGACGATGCCCGAAAGAGCGCGATCTCGGCCGCGCAGGCCGCCCAGGAGCGCCGGAATGCCCTCTCGCGGGAGGTCGGCGCCGCCAAGAAGGCGAAGGACGAGGCCCGCGCGCAGGCGCTGATGGCCGAGGTCGCGCGCCTGAAGGACGACGCGCCGGGCCTCGACGCCGCCGCCGCGGAGGCCGCGCGCCTGCTCGACGAGCGCCTCGCGGCGATCCCCAACATCCCCAAGCCCGAAGTGCCGGACGGCCGCGACGAGCACGACAACGTCGAGGTCGACCGCTTCGAGGGGCGGGGCCGCGCCGAGGGCGGGCGCCAGCACTTCGAGATCGGCGAGGCCGCCGGACTGATGGATTTCGAGGTGGCTGCGAAGCTGTCGGGATCGCGCTTCGTGGTGCTGAAGGGGCACCTCGCGCGCCTCGAACGGGCGCTCGGCCAGTTCATGCTCGACCTGCACACCACCGCTCACGGCTACACCGAGGTCGCCCCGCCGCTCCTCGTGCGCGACGAGGCGATGTTCGGGACGACGCAGCTGCCGAAGTTCCGCGACGACCAGTTCGCCGCCATGCCGGGCGCGGTGGAGCCCGGCACCCCGAACCGCTGGCTGATCCCCACCGCCGAGGTGCCGCTCACCAACCTCGTGCGCGAGAGCATCCTGGCGGAGGATTCGCTGCCCCTGCGCTTCACCGCGCTGACCCCCTGCTTCCGGGCTGAGGCCGGGGCGGCAGGGCGGGACACCCGCGGCATGCTGCGCCAGCACCAGTTCACCAAGGTGGAACTCGTCTCGATCACCGCGCCGGAGCAGTCCGAGGAGGAGCACGAGCGCATGCTCGCCGCCGCGCAGGCGGTGCTGAAGGCGCTCGACCTGCCCTACCGCACCATGGTGCTTTGCACCGGCGACATGGGCTTCGCCTCGCAGAAGACCTACGACATCGAGGTCTGGCTGCCGGGGCAGGGGACCTACCGGGAGATCTCGTCCTGCTCGGTCTGCGGCGACCTGCAGGCGCGGCGCATGCAGGCCCGCTACCGGGGCCGGGACGGCAAGCCGGCCTACGTCCACACGCTCAACGGCTCGGGCGTGGCGGTCGGCCGCGCGCTCATCGCCGTGATGGAGAACTACCAAAACCCCGACGGCAGCGTCACGGTGCCGTCGGCGCTCGCGCCCTACATGGGCGGCGTCACGCGAATCGAGGGACCGCAGGCCTGATGCGCATTCTCGTCACCAACGACGACGGCATCCACGCGCCGGGGCTGAAGGTCCTGGAGGAGATCGCCCGGGAGCTCTCGGACGACGTCTGGGTGGTCGCCCCGGAGACCGACCAGAGCGGCGTCTCGCACTCGCTCTCCCTCAACGATCCCCTGCGCCTGCGCCAGGTCTCCGACCAGCGCTTCGCCGTGAAGGGCACGCCCTCCGATTGCGTGATCATGGGGGTGCGCCACATCCTCAAGGAGCGCGGGCCGGACCTCGTCCTGTCGGGGGTCAATCGCGGCCAGAACGTCGCCGAGGACGTGACCTATTCGGGCACCATCGCGGGCGCCATGGAGGGGACGATCCTCGGCGTGCGCTCGATCGCCCTGAGCCAGGCCTACGGGGCGGCGGGACGGGCGCACGTGAAGTGGCAGACGGCCGCCCATCACGGCGCCCGCACGGTCCGGCGCATCCTTGAGGCGGGGATCGAGCCCGGCATCCTCGTCAACGTCAACTTCCCCGATTGCGAGCCGGACGCGGTCGAGGGGCTCTCGGTCGTAGCGCAGGGCATCCGCAACCAGCAGCTGCTGGCCGTGGACGAGCGCCTGGACGGGCGCGGCAACCCGTATTTCTGGCTGGCCTTCGCCCGGGCGCGGTTCGAGCCGGCCAACGGCACCGACCTCAAGGCCATCGCCGAGAACCGCATCGCGGTGACGCCGCTGCGCCTCGACCTCACCGACGAGCCGACCCTGACCCGCTTCGCCCAGTCGCTCGGCTGAGCCCGGTGCGCGACGGGGCGGAGGATCCCGGGGCGGTCGAGGCCGCGGCCTTCGCGCTCGCGCTCCGGGCGCGCGGGGTGCGCGACCCGGCGGTGCTCGGCGCCATGGAGCGGGTGCCGCGGGACGCCTTCGCGCCGGAGGCCTTCCGGTCCCTCGCCCGGCAGGACATCGCCCTGCCGCTGCCCTGCGGCCAGACCATGACCGCGCCGGGCACCGCGGCGGCCATGCTCACCGCCCTGGAGGTCCGCCCGGGCACCCGCGCCCTCGAGATCGGCACGGGCTCCGGCTACGTGACGGCGCTCCTGCTGCGGCTCGGCTGCACGATGGTGGAGAGCCTGGAGCGCTACGCGAGCCTCGCGGCGGACGCGCAGGGCCGCCTCGACGCCGCCGGGCTCGGCGGGAGCGTGCGGCTGCGCATCGCCGACGGCTGCGCCCGGGAGAAGGACGTCACGCCCTTCGACCGCATCCTGGTCAACGGGGTGCTCCCGGCGATTCCCGACCATCTCGGCCAGCGCCTCGCGCCGGGGGGGCGCCTCGTCGGGGCCGTTTCCCTGCCGGGCGGCCCGCGCCTCGTGGTGGTGGAGCGGGACACCGAGGGGTTGCGGCGGCGGGTCCTCGACACCGCGCTGCGGCTCGGCCCGCTCACCGCCGGCCGCGCGGCCGTGCTGTAGCCGCGGCATCCGGGCAAAAGCCTGCAACCTCGGCGCTTTTCGCGCCGTCCGCCGGGGGGCGGCCAGGCCCCGAGACTGCGCTGCGCGCAACGGAAGCTTAACCTGAATGGGATTTGAATCGGATCCATCGGGTTGCGTGGATGTACGGGTGCGTCGATGCGGGATCGCAGAGCTGGCTACGGGATGCGGACGCTGTCGCGCCTGGCTCTCGTCGGGCTGATCGGAGGGGGAGCCGCGGCCTGCAGTTCCGACACGATGCGGTTCGGGGATCCGTTCACCAACCCCTTCGCGTCGAGCGGTGCGGAGCCGGGAGCGACCGGCAGCCTCCCGGAGGAGCAGCCGGCCGCGCCGATGCACACCGCGCCGATCCGGTCGCAGGCGCTCGGCGCGCCGGTGCCGGCCACCCACGCCGCGCCCATGCCGCTGTCGAGCCGGCCGGTCCCGGCCGCGCCCGCCCAGAGCCCGCGCGCGGTCGCGGCCGCTCCGGTCGGGGGCGGGAAGGCCGGTTGGAGCGCCGAGGGCGGGTCCAGCATCACGGTCGGCCCGGGCGACACCCTCAACCAGATCTCGACCCGCTACGGGGTGCCCCCCGCGGCGATTCTGTCCGCGAACGGCCTCTCGGGCGCGGCGCAGGTGACGCCCGGCCGCCGGCTGGTGCTCCCGGTCTACAATGCGGGCGGGTCCGCGGCGCTGACGCCCCGCGAGACGCCGCCGGCCCAGCCGCGGATGGTCCTCCAGCAGGGCCGGCCGGCCGCCGAGCCGGCGCGCAAGGTGGCGGAGGCCCGCGAGGAACCGGCCCCTGAGCCGAAGGCGCACCCGCGCCCCGGCCGCGCCGCCGCCATCCCGGCCAAGCCCGCGGCCGCCGAGCGCGCCGCCAAGCTGACCGCACGCACGCCCGCGCCCGTCAAGGCCGCCAAGGTCGAGGCCAAGGAGGAGGCGCGGCGCGAGGTCAAGGAGGCCAAGAGCGAGGCCAAGCACGAGACCAAGCGCGAGGCGAAGGACGCCAAGCGGGACGCGAAGCACGAGGCCAAGGAGGCATCGAAGGAGACCGGCAAGCGCGAGGCGAAGACCGCCCCCGCCAAGGCCGAGCCGAAGATGACCGCCAAGGCGGAGCCGAAGAAGCCCGTCGAGGCGCCCAAGGTCGTCGCCAAGGCCGAGCTCCCGAAGCCCGAGCCGAAGGTCGAGGCGGCGAAGCCCGTCAAGCCGGCCGAGAAGCCGGTCGCCGAGAAGGCACCGGAGCCGGCCCCGGCTCCCGCCGCGGCGGCCGACGACTCGGCCTTCCGCTGGCCGGCCCGCGGCCGGGTCATCGCCGGCTATGGGTCGAGCGGCAACGAGGGCATCAACATCGCGCTGCCCGAGGGCACGCCGGTCAAGGCCGCCGAGGAAGGCACGGTCGCCTACGCGGGCAGCGACGTGAAGGGCTACGGCAAGCTCGTCCTGGTGCGCCACTCCAACGGCTACGTCTCGGCCTACGCGCATAACGGCGAGATCGACGTGCGCCCGGGCGACAAGGTCAAGCGCGGCCAGGTGATCGCGAAGTCCGGCGCCTCGGGCAACGTGACCTCGCCGCAGCTGCACTTCGAGATCCGCAAGGGCGCGACCCCGGTCGACCCGATCCCGAAGCTCGCCAGCAACTGAGCGGGACGCCGAAGGCGTCGGAAGGGGCGGCTCCGCAAGGGCGCCGCCCCTTTTTGCGTAGTGGTGCGCCAGATCAACGGAGCAGAAACGCGATTTTCTGCCTTGTACGAATAGCCTTCAATCCAGAGCGACATGGAATTCGGATCGGCTCCTCATCCTGAGGTGCGACCGAAGGAAGCCTCGAAGGACCCCTGAACGATGTGTCCGAGACACCATTGTCTTGGATGAACGAATCAGAATGCTTCGAGGCTCCTGCGGAGCACCTCAGCACGAGGAACGTCGTGTGTTCTATGTCGGTTTATTTGATAGATCTATCTCATAATCGTAGAGATGACGGTCTGCGAATGCATCTCCAGCAGCAGACTCACAAATCGATTCCCTCTCGGCGGATCTCGTGCATCAGCGGCATCCGGGCATCGCCGTAAACCTCCGCCCGGTAAGGCATCGCGTGGATGAATTCACCGGTTTCGTCGAGCAGATCGGTGCTGAGATCCGCGAGCCGCTTCATCTCGGTCCACCGATCCGGCATGTCACGCAGGAAGACCGCGACATCGTAATCCGAATCGGGCCGACAATCCCCGCGCGCCCGGGAGCCGAACAGCACCAGCCGATCAAGACGGTCGCCGTAGAGGTCGGCGACCGTCCGGCGGAAGCGGGTGAGGACCGGATCTGCACCGGGATCGATCATGCGGCATCCTTAGCACACGACCGCGAGTCCTTCACCGCGGCATCACCCGGCCTCACCCCTCGGCCGCCTCCAGTTCCCCGCTGAGCGCCAGCCAATCCTCCTCGGCGGCGCCGAGCGCGGTCGCGGCCTCGGCCCGCATCCGGGCGAGGTCCCCGGCCTTGGCCGGATCCGTCCGGAAGGCGCTGCCATCCTCCAAAGCCGCGTCGATCTTGGCGATGGCGTCCGAGAGCTTCGCCATCCGGGCCTCCACCGCATCGAGGCGCTTGCGCAGGGGCGCGAGCGCCGCCCGCCGCTCCGCGTTGCTGCGCCGCTCCACCGCCTTGGCGCCGCCGGTCGCCTCGTTCGCGCGCCCGGCCTCCGGCTCCGGCCCGGCGAGCACGAGGCGGCGGTAATCATCCATGTCGCCGTCGAAGGGCTTCACGCTGCCGTTGCGCACCAGCCAGAGCCGGTCGGCGCAGGCCTCGACCAGGAAGCGGTCGTGGCTCACCAGGATCACCGCCCCCTCGTAGTCGTTGATCGCCTCGACCAGCGCCTGCCGGCTCTCGATGTCGAGGTGGTTGGTAGGCTCGTCGAGGATCAGCAGGTGCGGCCCCGCGAAGGCCGCGAGCCCCATCAGCAGCCGCGCCTTCTCGCCGCCCGAGAGCTGCGCCACCGGCGTCTCCGCCTTCTGGCCCGGGAAGCCGAGCCGGGCGGCGGCGGCCCGCACCTTCGATTCGGGCACGTCCGGCATCAGGTCGCGGACATGCGCGTAGGCGTTGTCGGCCGGGCGCAACTCGTCGAGCTGGTGCTGGGCGAAGTAGGCGACCTCCATCTTGGTCGAGCGCCGGACCTCGCCGGCGAGGGGATCGAGGCGCCCGCCGATCAGCTTGCAGAAGGTCGACTTGCCGTTGCCGTTGGCGCCGAGCAGCGCGACCCGGTCGTCGGGCGCCAGCGTCAGGTTGAGGCCCGAGAGCACGATGCGCTCCCCGTAGCCCGCCGCCACGCGCTCCATGGCGACGAGGGGCGGGGAGAGGGGCCGCGGCGGGCTCGGCAGGTGGATCACCGGCACGTCGTCCTCGATCAGCGCCGCGATCGGCTCCATCTTGGCGAGGCGCTTCATGCGCGACTGCGCCTGGCGCGCCTTGGTGGCCTTGGCCTTGAAGCGGTCGATGAAGCTCTGGAGATGGGCGCGCTCGGCCTCCTGCTTGACCCGGGCCTTGGCCTGGAGGCTGCGCTTCTCGGCGAGTTGGCGCGCGAAGGAGGTGTAGCCGCCCCGGTAGAGGGTGAGCTGGCCGCGGTCGAGGTGCAGGATGTGGTCGACGCTCGTGTCGAGCAGGTCGCGGTCGTGGCTGATGATGACCGCGGTGCGCGGATAGCGCTCCAGGTAGTCGTAGAGCCAGAGCGTGCCCTCGATGTCGAGGTAGTTGGTCGGCTCGTCGAGGAGGAGCAGGTCCGGCTCGGCGAACAGCACGGCGGCGAGCGCCACGCGCATGCGCCAGCCGCCCGAGAAGTCGGCGCAGGGGCGCGCCTGCGCGGCCGCGTCGAAGCCGAGCCCGTGCAGGATCGCGGCGGCCCGGGCGGGGGCCGAGTGGGCGTCGATGTCGACGAGCCGCGTCTCGATCTCGGCCCGGCGCAACCCGTCGGCGGTCTCGGCCTCCCGCAGCAGGCGGGCGCGCTCGGTGTCGGCGGCGAGCACGACCTCGTGCAGGGTCTCGGGACCGGCGGGCGCCTCCTGGGCGACGCCGCCGATCCGGGTGCCCTTCGGCAGGGAGACGGTCCCGCCCTCGGTGGCGATCTCCCCCTGGATCAGCCGGAACAGGGTGGTCTTGCCCGCGCCGTTGCGCCCGACGAGCCCGACCCGGGCCCGCTCGGGGATGGTGAAGCCGGCGCGGTCGAGGATCAGCCGGTCGCCGATCCGGTAGGTGAGGTCGTTCACGCGGAGCATGGCCGGTCTTGTGGGGGGCGCGACGGCGCCAGGCAAGGGGCCAGGCAAGGGGCCAGACACGAGGCCGGGCCCTGCGGCGGGCCGCGGCCGCGTTTGACAGCCGGGCCCCCGCCCGCCCAAGACCGCCCCTGGCGAAGCGGAGCGGGTCGGGCATGGGGCAGGGCAGCGGGACGCGGGAGAGCGACGTCGCGGGCAGGATCGCGGCGCGCGAGGCCCTGATCGGCATCGTCGGGCTCGGCTATGTCGGGCTGCCCCTGGCGCTCGCGGCGCTCCGCGCCGGTTTCCCGGTCCTCGGCTTCGACATCGACGGGCAGCGCGTCGCGGCGCTCAACCGCGGGGAGGGGGCCTTCCACCACATCCCGGGCGAGGCCCTGGCCGAGGCCGTGGGCGCCGGGCGCTTCGCCGCCACCGGCGACATGGCGCGGCTCGCCGAGACCGACGCCGTGCTGATCTGCGTGCCGACGCCGCTCACCCGCCACCGGGAGCCGGACCTGAGCTTCGTCGAGGCGACCGCCCGGGCGATCGCCGCCGCCCTGCGGCCGGGTCAGCTCGTGGTGCTCGAATCGACCACCTATCCGGGGACGACCGCGGAGGTGCTGCGGCCGATCCTGGAGGCGGGCGGCCTCGCGGTGGGCCGCGACGTCTTCCTCGCCTATTCCCCCGAGCGCGAGGATCCCGGCAACGCCACCTTCTCGACGGCGCAGATCCCGAAGGTGGTGGGGGCCGATGACCCCGCCTCGCGCCGCCTCGCCACCACGCTCTACGACGCCCTCACGGTGGCCACGGTGCCGGTGTCGAGCGCCGCCGCCGCCGAGGCGGTGAAGCTCACCGAGAACATCTTCCGATCGGTCAACATCGCCCTCGTGAACGAGCTGAAGCTCGTCTACGACGCGATGGGGATCGACGTCTGGGAGGTGATCGAGGCCGCCTCCACCAAGCCCTTCGGCTTCATGCCCTTCCATCCGGGGCCGGGGCTGGGCGGGCACTGCATCCCGATCGATCCCTTCTATCTCTCCTGGAAGGCGAGGGAATTCGACGTGCCGGCCCGGTTCATCGAACTCGCCGGCGAGGTGAACACCCGGATGCCCTACCACGTGGTGGAGCGGCTCGCGGCGGCGGTGGACCGCACCGGGCGGCCCTTCTCGGGCGCGCGGATCCTGGTGCTGGGCCTCGCCTACAAGCGCAACATCGACGACACCCGCGAGAGCCCGTCGCTGCGCCTGATGCGCCTGATCGAGGCGCGGGGCGCGGCGGCCCTCTACCACGACCCCCTGGTCCCCGTGCTGCCGCCGACCCGCGAGCACCCGGACCTCGCCGGGCGGCGCTCGCAGCCCCTCGACGCCGGGACCCTGGGGAGCGTGGACGCCGTGCTGATCGCCACCGACCACGACGGGGTCGACTACGCCCTGGTGGCGGAGCGGGCGCGGCTCGTGGTCGACACCCGCAACGTCATGGCGCGTCACGGCCTCGCCGGCCCGACGATCCTCAAGGCCTGAGCCCGGCCGCGATTGCGGCGCAAGATTCGGGTCGCGCCCCGGGCGGCGCGGGGGCATGGAGGGGCGTCGCCACCGGAACCCCCGCATGGACCCCGCCTCCCGCCGCCCCATGACCGCCTCCGACTGGGGGCTGCTCCTCGTCCTGTCGGTGCTCTGGGGCGGCTCGTTCTTCTTCATCCGCGTGGCGCTCGACGCGCTGCCGCCCTTCACGATCGTCGCCCTGCGGCTCGCGCTGGCGGCCCTGATCCTCAACGCCCTGGTGCCGCTCCTCGGGGCGCGGATGCCGCGCGACCGGCGGGTCTGGGCGGCCTTCCTGGGGATGGGGCTCCTCAACAACGCGATTCCGTTCTCGCTGATCGCCTGGGGGCAGACGCACATCGCCTCCGGCCTCGCCTCGGTGCTCAACGCCACCACGCCGCTGACCACCGTGGTGGTGGCCCATCTCCTGACCCGCGACGAGCGGATGACCGGGCGTCGCCTCGCCGGGGTGCTGCTCGGCCTCGCGGGCGTCGCCGTGATGATGGGCCCCTCCGTTCTCGGCGGGATCGGGGCGGATGCGCTGGCGCAGGCCGCGGTCCTGGGGGCGGCGTGGTCCTACGCCTTCGCGGGGGTGTTCGGCCGGCGCTTCGGGCGGATGGGCGTGCCGCCCCTCGTCACCGCGGCCGGGCAGGTGACGGCCTCCGCGCTCCTGCTGGGGCCCGTCGCGCTCCTGGTGGACCGGCCCTGGACGCTGCCCGTCCCGGGTCCGATCCCGCTCGCCGCGGTGCTCGGCCTCGCCACCCTCTCGACGGCGCTCGCCTACCTCATCTTCTTCCGCATCCTGGCGCGGGCGGGGGCGACCAGCATCGCCCTCGTCACCTTCCTGATCCCGGTCTCGGCGATCGGCCTCGGGGTGCTGATCCTCGGCGAGCGGCTCGACCCCCGGCAGGTCGCCGGCATGGCGCTGATCGCGGCGGGGCTGGCGGCCATTGACGGGCGGGTCCTCGACCGGTGGCGGGACGCCGGGGGGCGGTCGCTGCGACGGTCTCCGCGCTGAGCCTATTCCGACGCGATGGATGCCGGTTCGTCGCAGACAAGGCGGCGGAATCAAAGACCGAGAGCAGCGCCCGATGGCACCGCGATCGGACGCTGCTCTCGGGGCGGAGGTCGGTCGCCTGGAGAGACACCGGCGTGCGGGGCGGTCGGATGGTGCGCAGGTTCCCCTCGAACTCCCCGTTCCCGGACGCCTGCAGCATCACGCGAGGAGCTCCGGACGCCGGCACGGGACACGCCGCGAAGCGATCCCGGAGAGTGGCAGCGGCGCTGACGGACGGACGCGATGCCCCGTGGTTTCATCCGTCAGGGCTCCCTGTTCCGGTGAAAACACGGACCGTGCGCCCTCCTGCACGCCCCCTCAGGGTCGTGGAGCTTGCTCCTTCGCAGCGCCGTCCGGCTGGTACTGCGCGAGGTAGCGGGCGAGGATCGGGATATGCTCGTCCCGGATGTCCCGTGAGACCTCGTTCATGGCCGGATTGTAGCCGGGGCGCGCGTTGGTCTTGTAGCCCTCGAGCGCGGCCGCGAGATAATCCTCGCGCTGACCGGCGATCCTCGGAATCTGACCCTGCCCGGCGAGATCGGCGCCGTGGCACGACCCGCAGCGGTAGCGCGCGATGAGGCCGCGGGCCTCCTCGGCGGCCGCGGCGTCGATCGGGGCCGAGGGCTGCGGCGCCGGCAGCTTGGCGATGGCGTCGGCGAGCGACTGCAGGTCGTCGTCGGACAGGCCCGCCGCCATGTCGTTCATCGGCGGCGCGACCCGCTGCTTCTCCCGGAACATCAGGAGTTGCGCGATCACGTAGTCGCTCTTCTGGGCGCCCAGGGACGGCACGCGCTCCGTCTGGGACGTCCCGCTCTCACCGTGACAGCCGAGGCAGACCGGCAATGGCTCCGGGGCCGGCTGCGCCCGCGCCGGTGCGCCGATGATCCCGATGAGGACGAGGGCCGGGAGACCGATACGAGGGAGGTGCACGGCGGCTCCGATCGCGGAGAGGGGGGCGTCGGGCCGGGGCAAGGCGAATCCTCGCCCCGGCCCCGTGACTCAGGATCCGGTGTGCGTGATGCGCCAGATCGCGCCGTTCCAGTCGTCGGAGACCAGCAGCGACCCGTCGGGCATCGGCTGCACGTCCACGGGACGTCCCACGTAGGTGTTGTTCTGGAGGAAGCCGGTCAGGAACGGCTCGTACGAGGCCACGGTGCCGTCATCCTTGAGCTTGACGACCACGACGTCTCCGCCGAGCTTCTCCGTCCGATCCCACGACCCGTGCCGCGCCAGGAAAATGGCGTTCTTGTAGCTGCTCGGGAACATGGTGCCGGTGTAGAACCGCATCCCCAGCGTCGCCACGTGCGGCCCCATCAGGCCGGCCGGCTTCGCGAAGTCCTTGCACGAATGGCCCCAGCCGAATTCCGGATCGGTGAAGTCGCCCTGGTGGCAGTAAGGATAGCCGAAATTCGGCGCCGCTGCGCCCGCCTTCACCAGATGCAGCGTGTCGTTCGGGATATCTTCCGACAGCCAGTCGCGGCCGTTGTTGCTGAAGTAGAAATCCTTCGTGACCGGGTTCCAGTCGAAGCCGACCGAGTTGCGCACGCCGGTCGCGACCATCTCGACGTTCTTGCCGTCCAGGTCCATGCGCCGGATCTGGGCGTGGCGCGGTGACGGCATCACGATGTTGCCGGGCGCGCCGATCGGCACGTACAGCTTGTTGTCCGGGCCGATGCCGATGAACTTCCAGCCGTGAGGCTCGTCCGTCGGCAGATCGTCGTAGACCAGGACGGGCTTGGGCGGCTGATCGAGTTTCTCCTCGATGTTGTCGTAACGCCAGATCTTCGACAGCTCCGCGACGTAGAGCGAGCCGTTGTGGAAGGCGAGGCCGTTCGGCCGGTGCAGGCCGCTGGCGATGACCTTGACCACGTTGCCGTTCGGCCCCGGCACCACGGCATAGACCTTGTCCCGCACGCGCGACCCGACGAACACGGTGCCCTTGTCGCCGATGCGCATGGAGCGTGCGTCCGGCATCCCGCTGGCGAAGACCTCGACCTTGAAGCCTTCGGGCACGTGCAGCATCGCGGTCGGCAGCTTGTCGGGTCGCGTGGGCAGCACCGGCCCGTCCACCGGCGCGAGCTTGAGCGCCGCGGGGCTCTCCGGTTGCCCGATCAGCGGATCGCCCGGAGGCAATTGCTGGCCGCGCTGCGCGACGGTCGGCGGCTGCGAGGGCGGGGTGGTTTGCGCCAGCACTGGTCCGGCGAACACGATAGATCCTGCGGCGATGGCGGCCACCGCCCGGCGTCTTTCGCCCAGCATGTCGATCCTCCCGGTTGTGCGCTTTCCGCGCCCATCAACATGTGTTGCACGAAGTCGGACTGTCCAGTCGCGACGATCAGCCGAGCCGCGAACCTTCTCGTGACCGCGGCGTCCGGCCTCATCGGGCGAGATCGGGTGCGTCGGGCCGCTCCGGGATCCCGGCGCGGCGGGTGGCCGGGACCGTGACGCGCTGTTCGGCGACGCTGGTTCCGGCCGTTGCACCGGTGCGATGTCCCGCGACGGCCGCACCGCCGCCCCGGTCCGCCGCCCGATCACCGGGCGCTTCTCACCGTCGGCCGATCTTCGTAAGACAGGGTGTCGATGCGCGGGGGACGCGATGGTCAAGATCCTGGAGGGATTGCGCATCGTCGAAGGCTCGGCCTTCGTGGCCGCGCCCCTGGCCGGCATGACGCTGGCGCAGATGGGCGCCGACGTGATCCGGTTCGACCGCATCAAGGGCGGCCTCGACCACGCGCGCTGGCCCGTGACCGATCAGGGCCGCAGCCTGTTCTGGGCCGGGTTGAACAAGGGCAAGCGCAGCCTCGCGGTCGACATGACCACCCCGCGCGGCCAGGAGGTGGTGACGCGCCTCATCTGCCAGCCGGGCGAGGGCAACGGCATCTTCCTCACCAACCTGCGCGTGCGCGGTTGGATGGATTACGACGCGCTGCGACGGCACCGGGACGACCTCATCATGATGTCGATCACCGGCGACCGCCACGGCGGGCCGCAAGTGGACTACACGGTCAATCCGGCCGTGGGTTTCCCCTTGGCCACCGGGCCGGAGGGTGCGTCCGAGCCGGTGGGGCACGTGCTGCCGGCCTGGGACTGCATCACCGGGCAGCAGGCGGCTCTGGGCATCCTGGCGGCCGAGCGCCACCGGCGCCTGACCGGACGCGGTCAGGTGGTGGAACTCGCCCTCAAGGACATGGCCCTCGCCATGCTCGGCAACCTCGGCATCATCGGCGAGGTGACCGTGAACGGCTCCGACCGGCCCAGGGTCGGGAACGCGCTCTACGGCGCCTACGCGCAGGATTTCATCTGCCGGGACGGCGAGCGCGTGATCGTGGTCGCCCTGACCCCGCGCCAGTGGGACAACCTGCAGGCGGCCACCGGCACGAGGGGCGAGATGGAGGCCCTGGCTGCGCGGCTCGGCGTCGACCTCGGCCAGGAGGGCGAACGCTACCTGCACCGCCACGCCATCACGCAGGTGCTGACGCCCTTCTTCGCCGCGCGGCGACTGGACGAGTTTGCCGGCGAGTTCCAGGCCAGGAGCGTCACGTGGTCCCGCTACCGCACCTTCCGCCAAGTGGTGGAGGAGGATCCGGACTGCTCGACCGACAACCCCATGTTCTCCCGGCTGGAGCACCCGGGCATCGGCTCGTACCTGACACCGGGCAATCCCGTCGTGTTCTCCGACGTCGAGCGCGTGGTCCCGACCCGCGCGCCGAGCCTGGGGGAGAACACGGACGAGATCCTGGCCGAGATCGGCTACAGCGACGCGGACGTGGCGCGCCTGCACGACGACGGGGTGGTCGCCGGACCGCGTCGGTGATGCGGGGAGAGGGATCGCCGGCGAGCATTCCGGCGGTCGAGCCGGCCACTGCCCCACCCTCATCCACCGTCCGCGCCGTCCAGGTCGCGTGCGCACGCCCGGCGCCCGCCCGAGCCCGTCCAGCACCGCGTCGAGTTCGCCCGGCTCGACCGCCGCGCTCCCCAGAATGGCGACGAGCTCCACCTCGCCCTCGGCGGGCTCCTCGACGCCGATGCCGCTCACCGGGTCGCTGGCCGCCCCAGCCGCTCGGCGAGGAGGTCGCGGGACAGCCGTCATGTCGGATTCGCCCGTCCCGCCGCGGAAGCCGGCCGCTCTGAGAGCATCGGCGCGCGGGGCGAAAATCCTGCCCGCGGCGGCGCTTCCGTCCGGACGTCGCCCCCGGAGAAGTTATCCCCAACCCTGGCAAGACCGTCCGCATCGTGGCAAGAACAGCAGAGTTGTGCGGGGTTCGGGGCGTCGTCATGGGTCGTCTGGGGGTATTTCCATTCTTCAAGGAAGCGGGCGTCGACCTCGCGCCCTTCGAGACCCGCTGCATCTGGAGACGCTTCGAGCCGAACGAGGTGCTCGTCGATTTCGACGATGCCTCGACGGACGTCTACTTCCTCGCGGCGGGCGAGGTGCGAATCCTCAACCGGACGCAGTCGGGCAAGGAGGTGATCCTGGGGGAGATGCGCGGGGGCGAGTTCTTCGGCGAGCTGGCGGCGATCGACGGCGTGAGCCGCTCGGCCAACGTCACGGCGCTGACCCGCGGGGAACTCTGCGTGGTCCCAGCCCCCGTCTTCCGGCAGATCGTGTTCGCGGCCCCGCCGATCGCCGACCGGCTGCTGCGCCTCCTCGCCAAGCGCGTGCGGGCGCTGAACGGGCGCCTGATGGAGCACGCCGTCCTCGACCTGCGCCACCGCCTCTACGCGGAGCTGCTGCGCCTGTCCTCGCCGCGGGCGGGGGCCGACGGGGAGCGGGTCGTGACGCCGCCCCCCTACCACCACGTCCTCGCGGCCCGGATCGGCTGCCGCCGCGAGCAGGTCACCCGGGAATTCACCGTGATGGCTCAGGAGGGCCTCGTCGACCGCACCCGCGGCGCGCTGATCCTGCGCCGCCCCGACCTGCTGGAAGCCCGGGTCGCCGAGGCCCTGCGCGAGGACGGCTGAGCCCCCGGCGGATCGCAGGAGCAGAGGCGGGGCCGCCCCGACCCGTCAGCCCTCCGGCCCGTACGCGGCGAAGAACACCCGCACCGCCTCGCCGATCAGATAGGCGGACTCGGCCGGGGTCGGCGGATCGCCCACCGCGAAGAGCAGTCGGCGCATCGCGTTCGCCGCGCAGAGATCGAAGAAGTGGCGCGCGGCCAGCGTCGTGTCGCAGGGGCGCAGGCGCCCGGCCGCGACCTGCGCGTCGAAATACGCCCGCAGGCGCTGCGTCCCCGACACCGGTCCCGCCTCGTAATAGGCCCGCCCGAAGCGCGGGAATTTCTCCGAGGCCCCGATCACCATGCGGATCGACGCGATGTGGTCCGGCCGGCACATCTCCTCGATGAAGGTCAGGCCGAGCCGCCGCAGCACCGCCGGCACGTCCGGATCGTCCGCATCGAAGCGCAGGAGGGTCTCCGCGAGGCACCGCTTCTCCTCGATCGTCAGCGCCTCGAACAACGCCTCCTTGCTGTCGAAGTAGACGTAGAGCGTGCCCTTCGAGACGCCGGCGGCCTTGGCGATGCCGCCCATGCTCGCCCCGTCGAAGCCGCTGGCGAGGAAGACCTCGCGGGCCCCGTCGAGGATCTGGCGGCGCTTGTCGCTCTCCGCCGCGTCGAGGGTGGTGGGACCGTTCGCCATGCCCTGAATCATTCCGTGCCGGTCCGGAGTGGTCAAGCCGACCCTTCGGCATAACTCGTTGACCGAACCGTTCGGTCAATCTATACGGGGAGCCGTCGGCCGGGGTCAACCGGCCGGGACGTGTCGGGGGACGGGCGATGGCCTATCGGGACCAGTTCGCGCAGGGGCAGGGGAATCCGGGCGACGTCGCGGCCCCGGCCGCGGAGGCGGCGCCGGCCAAGCCGCGTCGGCGGCTGCGCCGGGTGGTCCTGCCGCTCGTGCTCCTCGCGGCGCTCGGAGCCGGCGGCTACGAGGGCTACGACTGGTACACGACCGGCCGCTTCATGGTCTCGACCGACGACGCCTATGTGCAGGCGGACATCGCGACCCTCGCCGCCAAGGTGTCGGGCTACCTCGCGGCGGTGCCGGTGGTGAACGGGCAGGCCGTGAAGGCCGGCGAGGTGATCGCCCGCATCGACGACGGCGATTACCGCCTCGCGCTCCGCGCCGCGCAGGACAAGCTCGCCACGCAGACGAGCACCATCGCGCGCATCGCCCGTCAGGCCGAGGCGGCCCGCGCCCAGGTGGCGCAGGCCCGGGCGCAGGTCGACGCCACCCGGGCCGACCAGGTGCGGATGGCCCTGGATTACCAGCGCCAATTGCAGCTCGCCCAGTCGGAATTCGCCGCCCGCTCGCGCCTGGAACAGGCCAAGGCCGACCGCGACCGCTCGGACGCCACCGTCAAGGGCGCCGAGGCGGCCCTGCTCGCGGCCCAGGCCAACGTGGCGGTGCTGGAGGCGCAGGGCCGGGAGGCGGAGAGCCTCGCGGCCGAGCTGAAGACCGCCGTGGACCGCGCCGCCCGCGACCTCTCCTTCACCGAGCTGCGCGCGCCCTACGACGGCGTGGTCGGCAACAAGGCCGTCGAGGCGGGCGCTTACGTGCAGCCGGGCTCGCGCATCGCCGCGCTGGTGCCGCTTGAGAGCGTGCGCGTCGACGCGAACTTCAAGGAGACGCAGCTCGCCCGCATGCGGCCGGGCCAGCCCGTGCATATCCGGGTCGACGCCTGGCCCGACCGGGACATCCTCGGCACCGTCGAGAGCTTCTCGCCGGCCTCGGGTTCCGTCTTCAGCCTGCTGCCGCCCGACAACGCCACCGGCAATTTCACCAAGATCGTGCAGCGCCTGCCCGTGCGGGTGCGGGTCCCGGCCGAGGTCGCCCGCGAGGGCCTGCTGCGGCCCGGCCTGTCGGTGGTCGCCAAGGTCGACACACGCGGCCTCGCCGAGGGGTCCGCCGCCGACCGCCAGCTCGTCTCGCAGGGACCCTCGCTCAAGACCGCCGCGGCGCGGGAGTAGCCGCCGTGGCCGGAGCACCCGCCCTCCCGGCCACCGAGCCGCCCCTCGACCGCCGCCGCATGGTGGCGTTCATCTGCATGGTGTTCGGGATGTTCATGGCGATCCTGGACATCCAGATCGTCTCGGCCTCCCTGGCGGAGATCCAGGCGGGCCTCTCGGCCTCGGCCGACGAGATCCCCTGGGTGCAGACGAGCTACCTCATCGCCGAGGTGATCTCGATCCCGCTCTCGGGCATGCTCTCGCGGGTGCTCTCGACCCGCTGGATGTTCGTGATCTCGGCGGGCGGCTTCACCCTGATGAGCCTGATGTGCGCCACCTCGTCCTCGATCGGCGAGATGATCCTGTGGCGCGCCCTCCAGGGCTTCATCGGCGGGGGCATGATCCCGACCGTCTTCGCCTCGGCCTTCACGATCTTCCCGCCGTCCAAGCGCAGCATCGTCTCGCCGATGATCGGCCTCGTGGCGACGCTCGCCCCGACCATCGGCCCGACGGTCGGCGGCTACCTCACCGACCTGTTCGACTGGCACTGGCTGTTCCTCGTCAACATCGTGCCGGGCCTCTTCGTCACCGTCTCGACCTGGGCGCTGGTCGACTTCGACAAGCCGAACCTGGCGCTGCTCGACCGCTTCGACTGGGCCGGCCTCGCCTTCATGGCGGGGTTCCTGGGCTGCATCGAGTACGTGCTGGAGGAAGGACCCGCGCACGACTGGTTCGAGGAGGAGGCGGTGTTCGCCGCGGGCGTGGTGGCGGCGGTCTCCGGCGTGCTGTTCTTCTGGCGGGCCTTCACGGCGTCGCAGCCGATCGTGGACCTGCGCGCCTTCGCGGACCGCAACTTCGCGGCGGGCTGCGCGTCGAGCTTCGTGCTCGGGATCGGCCTCTATGGGCTCACCTACCTCTACCCCGTCTATCTCGGGCGGGTACGGGGCTACTCGGCCCTGCAGATCGGCGAGACGATGTTCGTCTCCGGCCTGTGCATGTTCGCCACCGCCCCGATCGCCGGGCGGCTGAGCGGACGGGTCGACCCGCGGATCATGATGGCGGTCGGCTTCACGGGTTTCGCCGCGGGGACCTACCTCGTCACCGGCGTGACCAAGGACTGGGATTTCGGGGAGTTGCTGCTGCCGCAGATCCTGCGCGGCTGCTCGCTGATGCTGTGCATGATCCCGATCAACAACATCGCGCTCGGCACGCTCCCGCCCGCGCGGATGAAGAACGCGTCCGGACTCTTCAACCTCACCCGCAACCTCGGCGGGGCGGTGGGGCTCGCGCTCATCAACACGGCGCTCAACGACCGCTGGGACCTGCACCTCGCCCGCCTGCACGAGCGCTTCACCTGGACGAACCCGATGGTGGTGGAGCGGCTCGACGCGCTGTCGCGGAGCTTCTCCGGCCTCGCGGGCGACCCCGACGCCATGGCGCTGAAGGCGATGATGGGCACCGTGCGCACGCAGGGGCTGCTGATGAGCTTCTCGGACGTGTTCCTGCTCCTCACCGGCCTGTTCCTCGCCATGGCCTGCGCGACGCCGCTGATCCGCAAGCCGCGGGCGGGCGCCGGGGGTGGCGGGCACTGACGCGGAGCCCATGATACCCATTCCGGATGAAATCGTCCGGAATGGGTATCACGAGCTCGCAGGGCGCCTGAGCGAGCCCGGTTTCCGCATCGCCAAGGGATCCGACAGGATCGCCTGAAGCGATCAATCGGACACCGTATGACGGGCCCGGCTTTGCCTCGGCAGTCAGATCGCACATGCAATCTGCATGCGGGTCGAGTGGGATGAGCGGAAGCGGCTGGCGAACATCGCCAAGCACGGATTGGATTTCGCGGAATTCGCATCGGGTTTCGATTGCGCATCGGCCGTGAGGGTCGAAACGAAGCCCAGCCGCACGGGCCGCTCACGCTTCAAGCTGATCGGCTGGCTCGACGGCAGGCTGGTCGTCGTCGCCATCCTGCCACCCCTCGGCTCCGAAGCGTTGTCCCTCGTCAGTCTCCGCCCCGCCGGCCCGAAGGATGGAATCCTCCATGCCCAAAGCTCCTGACCATGCCCCCGGCTACGTGCCGAACCCGCACTACACCCAGGACGACTGGGACGAGGTGAGCGACAATCCCCCTCTGACCGAGGAGGAGATGCGCACCGCGCGACCGTTCCGGGAGGCGATGCCGGAGGCCTACGCCGCGCTGACGCGAACCCGCGGCCCCCAGAAATCGCCCACCAAGGTCGCGATCTCATTGCGCGTCGACCGCGACGTGCTGGAGCGGTACCGCGCCACCGGACCGGGATGGCAGGGCCGGATGAACGATGCCCTCAGGAAGGCTCTCAGCCAGGGATAGGGTTGCTCCAATAGAAGGGCCGATCGACGTGCCGTCCTGCCGGGTCCCGCGGCCGTCCCGTCATGGCCTTTTTCGGGGACCGCAAATCCGGCGACCTGACGGCGTGGCGATACCAGACCAGCGTGAGAGCCAGGACGAGCAGGGCGCTCCCTTCGCCATAGGCGGGGATCAGATATGTGAAGTCGCGGAGAGACACCAACAGCAGGAAGAGAGAGGCGCCGGTCTCCAGGACGGCCCGCCGCCACCCGCTCGCAGCGGACCGTCCCGGCCGCGTGCCGGCGCGATCGAAGATCGGGCGCGCGAAGAACAACATAGCGAAACCGAGCGCGATCAAGACTGCGCTCACGCCATGCCAGGGTCCGACCTCCAGCAGGGCGGGGAGGTGGAGCAGGACGACGACGAAGGTCAGCGTCGCGCTCGCAAGCCGGCAGCACAGTTTCCGTTGCGACAGGAGGCGATCCTCTCGCCCCGGATCCCCGGCCTGAGGCAACTCCCCCATCCGCCACGCCTCCCACGGCGTGACGAAAGGGCAAGATTCCCCAACGTCACTGTCGAGCGGGGCGGCTCTTGACCCGCCGCGGCGGCGGCTCCGGCTCCAGATCCGTGAACGGCACCTCGAACAGCGGCCGGTGCGCCTCATCGGTAACGGCGAAGCGGTAGCGGGTGAGGACCGGGTTGCGGGCACATTCGTCGTGCGAGGTGAAGCCGGCCCCGTGCCGGGCCACGGCGAGGGCGGCCGCGTCGTCGGGGCAGTCGAGGCCGGAGAAGTCCTGGCAGACGAGGCCCGAGCCGGACTGGACGTCGAAATGGTAGCGAGGCATCCCACTCTCCATGCGCATCCCCCGCGGCGGGCGCTGGTCTCCGCCCCTCGCCGCCCGGAGAGCCTGCCCGTTTCCGCGCGTCCTGTCACGACCCCGCCCCTCGCCGCGACTTGACGCTGGGCAACGGGGCGGGCAAGTCGAGGGTGCCCGGCGCGGGAGCGCAGCCCCGAGGAGGACATCGCATGCACGCGGAGCGGAGGGGAGGCGTGCGGCGCGGCCGCGCGTGGCCGTCGCGGATGGCCGGTGCCGTGGCGCTGCTGGCCTTGGCGACCGGCCTGTCGGGCTGCAGCGCCGTCAACCGGGTGCCGGTCCTGGAGGAGCAGGCGAAATCGGCCTGGAGCGAGGTGCAGAACCAGTACCAGCGCCGCGCCGACCTGATCCCGAACCTCGTCGAGACCGTGAAGGGTTACGCCCAGCAGGAGAAGGACGTGCTGATCGGCGTGACCGAGGCTCGGGCCAAGGCGACCAGCGTCAAGGTCGACGCGGGCACGGTCAGCGACCCGCAGAAGTTCAAGGAATTCCAGGACGCCCAGAACCAGCTCTCGGGCGCGCTGGGCCGCCTCCTCGTCACGGTCGAGCGCTATCCCGACCTCAAGTCGAATCAGAACTTCTTGGCCCTGCAATCGCAGCTCGAAGGCACCGAGAACCGGATCGCCGTGGCGCGGCGCGACTACATCACGGCCGTGCAGGCCTACAATACCGAGGTGCGGACGATCCCCGGGCGCTGGATCGCGGCCGTGCTCTATCCGGACGCCAAGCCCATGGAGACCTTCACGGCGACGCCCGACGCCGCCCGGCCGCCCAACGTGAAGTTCTAGGCGCGCCGCCATGGCGGCCGCCCCCTCGGCGCTGCGACTCTCCATCGCCGTCCTGATCCTGGCGCTCGCCACCGCGGCGGCCCTGGCGGCGGACCTGTCCTTCCCGCCGCTCACCGGCCGCGTGGTCGACGCCGCGGGGCTGCTCACGGCGCAGCAGCGGGCCGACCTCGACGCCAAGCTCAAGGCCCACGAGGACAGGACCTCGGACCAGGTGGTGGTCGCGACCGTGCCGGGTCTCCAGGACACGACGATCGAGGACTACGCCAACCAGCTGTTCCGCGCCTGGAAGCTCGGCCAGGCCAAGACCAACAACGGCGTCCTGCTGCTCGTCGCGCCCAAGGAGCGCAAGGTCCGCATCGAGGTGGGCTACGGCCTCGAAGGGGCGCTCACCGACGCCCTGTCCAAGGTCCTGATCGCCAGCGCCATCGCGCCGCGCTTCAAGACCGGCGACTTCGCGGGCGGGATCAACGCGGGCGTCGACGGCATCCTGTCGATCCTGGCCGGCGATGCCCAGGAATGGCAGCGCAAGCCGCAGGTGCGCTCCGACGAGGTCGACCCCGCCCAGGTCGTCCTGTTCATCGCCTTCTTCCTGCTCGTGGTCTTCGTGCTGTGGCGGATGAACCGGGCCGGGCGCGGCGGCCTCGTGGTGCTGCCCGGCCCCGGTTCGGGCGGCTGGAGCGGGGGCACCTCGGGCGGCTGGAGCGGGGGCGCCTCGGGCGGGTTCGGTGACGGCTTCTCGGGCGGGGGCGGCTCGTCGGGTGGGGGAGGGGCCTCCGGTGACTGGTAGGGCCCGCGATCTCCTGTCGGCGGAGGCCTGCGCGCGGGTGGCGCAGGCGGTGGCGCGGGCCGAGGCCGGCACGGCAGCCGAGATCGTCGTGATGGTGAGCGCCCGGGCCGGGCTCTACCGCTCCGTCGTGCTGACCGCGGCCCTGGTCGCCGGGCTCGCGCTGCCCTGGCCGCTCCTCTGGCTCACCGGCTGGAGCGCAGGCCTGATCCTGCTCGCGCAGGCCGCCTGCATCGCGCTGATCCTGTCCCTGAGCGAGGTCGAGCGCCTGCGCCTCGCCCTGGTGCCCCGCGCGCTGCGGCGGGCGCGCGTGCGCCACGCCGCGCGGCTGGCCTTCCGCGCCCGGGGCCTCACCCGCACCCGGCAGCGCACCGGCCTGCTGCTGTTCCTGGCGCTGGCGGAGCGGCACGCCGAGATCGTGGCCGACGAAGGCATCCTCGCCCGGCTGACGCCGGAGGCCTGGAGCGGCCTCCTCGCCGAACTCGGCGCCGGCCTGCGGCGCGGCGAGGCCGAGGCGGCCCTGATCGCGGCCGTGACGCAACTCGGCGCGCGCCTCGCGCCCGTCCTGCCGGCCGCGCCCGACGACCCCGACGAGTTGCCCAACCGGGTGATCCTCGATCCGTGAACCCGCGCGATCCCGCCACGAGGCGAGAGGGCGTCTCTCTCCGGCAGGGAGAGAGACGCCAAGTCGCGACACGTCTCGGGAGGAGAGTGCGGATCCCGCCAGGGTCGAGGAAAGCGACGCGGGATCGACGCGTGTCATCTGACGAATACACGGCGACCTCGCTCATTCACAAGATAAGGCCGCCCCCCACCTTGGTCCGGGGTTGCCCGCGCGGGGCGCCGCACCCGCGCGGATCCCCCGGGCGGGCGAGGGTTGCGCCGCGAGGCCCGCTCTCCGTCGCCGGTCCGAGGCCGGACCGGTGCCATGCGCCTCATGGCGCGAGAGCCTTTTCCGACGAAGGGGATGCCGGTTCGTCGCAAAAAACGCGGCGAAAAACAAAGACCTGGAGCGGTGCCCGATTGCAACGTGACCGGGCACCGCTCTAGCCTGCGAGAGCGGGCCCTTCGCTCGCCACGGGAGGCCGGGATGCGTCGCCGCACCAGGATCACGGTGGCTCTGCTGCTCCTCGGCGGTCCTGTCGCCCGCGCCCAGACGGTGATCGATCAATCGGGCGGCGCGCTGCTGCCGGCCGAACTCGCGATGGTGCTGCGCAATCTCGGCACCGAATCCCGCGATCCGGCAGGAATGCGGCTGCGCCACCTGCGGCGGCGCGCGGGGCCGCCGGTGGTGCTGTGCGGCGAGATCAGCACGCGGGACGACCTCGGCGTGCCGACGGAGTTCCGGACCTTCGCGGCGGTGCCCGACCAGGACATGGTGTTCTCCCCCTTCGACGTGGCGGGCGGCCCGTTCCCGATGTTCGACTCCCTGATCCGCGCCCATTGCGGCACGCCTTGACGGATGGCCGCGTTCTTGGCTGAAAGGGCGACCGCCCCGGCCAGACTCCGCGCCCTTGCCCGATTCCTCCCTCCCGCTCCCCGGCCGGCTCCGTTTCGAGAGCGTCAGCAAGTGCTTCGGGGCGCTTGCGGCCGTCCAGGACGTCAGCCTCGACCTGCCGGCCGGCGAGGTCTTCTGCCTGCTCGGCCCGTCCGGCTGCGGCAAGTCGACCCTGCTGCGCATGCTGGCCGGGTTCGAGGACCCCACCGGCGGGCGCATCCTCCTCGACGGGCAGGACCTCGCGGGCGTGCCGCCGCACCGGCGGCCCGTCAACATGATGGTCCAGTCCTACGCGCTGTTCCCGCACCTGAGCGTCGCCGACAATGTCGGCTACGGGCTGCGCCGCGCCGGGCTGGCGCGGCGTGCGGTGGCCGAGCGGGTCGCGGCGCTGCTGCGCCTCGTCCAGCTCGACGGCTTCGAGGCGCGCCGGCCGGACCGGCTCTCCGGCGGCCAGCGCCAGCGGGTGGCGCTGGCCCGGGCCCTGGCCCGGAGCCCGCGCGTGCTGCTCCTCGACGAGCCCCTGGGCGCCCTCGACCGCACCCTGCGCGAGCAGACCCAGGCCGAGCTGCGGGGCCTGCAGCGCCAGCTCGGGACCACCTTCGTGGTCGTGACCCACGATCCGCCGGAGGCGATGATGCTCGCCGACCGCATCGGCGTGATGGATCGCGGCCGGCTCGTCCAGGTCGGGCCGGCCGCGGACCTCTACGAGCGGCCCGCCACCCGCTACGTGGCGGGCCTGCTCGGCGACGTGAATCTGATCGAGGGCCGGCTCGGCCCGGGGGAGAGGGGCGCGGTGCGCCGCCTCGATACGCCGCTCGGACCCCTCACCGGCACGGACCACCACGGCGCGGGTCCCGAGGGTGCGGCGGCGCTCCTGGCCCTGCGGCCCGAGCGGGTGGCGCTGAGCGCGGACGGGGAGGGGCTGCCCGCCACCCTGACCGGATCGACCTTTCTCGGCGATCGGATCCTCTACCGGGCGCGGCTGGCGGACGGTCGGGAATGGCGCGCCGCGCGGCCGGCGGGCGCCGCGCCGCTCGATCCCGGCGGCGCCGTGCGCCTCGGCGTGCCGGCGGGCGCGGCCGGGCTGGTGCCCGCGTGAGCCGAGCCGACCGCCTGCGCGCGGCCCTGGTCCCGGCGCTGCCCTTCTGCTGGCTGCTGCTGTTCTTCGGGGTGCCGGTCCTGATCGTCCTCAAGATCAGCCTCTCGGACCCGGCGACCGCGCTGCCGCCCTACACGCCCGTCCTCGACCTCGACGCGGGCGTGGCCGGCTGGGCCGACTTCCTCGCGGCCCTCGACTTCGAGAATTACCGCACGCTCGCGGCCGACCCGCTCTACCTCGACGCGGCGCTGACCTCCCTCCGGCTCTCGCTCGCCGCCACGGGGCTCCTCATCCTCGTGGGCTATCCCATCGCCTACGGCATGGCGCGGGCGCCGCGCCGGCGGCAGCCGCTCCTCGTGGCGCTGATGATCATCCCGTTCTGGACGAGCTTCCTGATCCGGGTCTACGCCTGGATCGCGATCCTGAAGGCGGACGGCTTCCTCAACCGGGCGCTGCTCGCGCTGGGCGTGGTCGCGCACCCGGTCGAGATCCTGAACACCCCTGCGGGGATCCTGATCGGCCTCGTCTACGCCTACCTGCCCTTCATGGTGCTGCCCCTCTACGCGGTGCTGGAGCGCCTCGACCGCGGGCTCGTCGAGGCGGCCCGCGACCTCGGGGCGACCCGCCTCACGGCCTTCGTGACCGTGACGCTGCCCCTGTCCCGGCCCGGCCTCGTGGCCGGCGCGCTCCTCTGCTTCATCCCGATGATCGGCGAATTCATCATCCCGGACCTCCTGGGCGGGTCCGACACGCTGATGCTGGGCCGGGTCCTGTGGAGCGAGTTCTTCTCGAACCGCGACTGGCCCCTCGCCGCCGCTGTGGCGATGCTGATGCTCGTGATCGTCGCAGGACCCGTGGTGCTGTTCCGCGAGGCGGAGGCCCGCCAGGCGGAGCGCCCCCGATGAGCCCGCGCGCCCACCCGCTGGTCGTGTCCGCCCTGGTCCTCGGCCTCGCCTTCCTGTACGGGCCGATCCTGCTCCTCGTCGCCTTCTCGTTCAACGCCTCGCGGCTGGTGACCGTGTGGGGGGGCTTCTCGACCCGCTGGTACGCGGGCCTGGCGGCGGACGGGCCCCTGGTCCAGGCGACCCTCACCAGCCTTGAGGTGGCCTTCGCCTCGGCGGCGCTCGCCACGGTGCTGGGCACGCTCGCGGCCCTCGCCCTCGACCGGCGCGGGGGCTTCCCGGGCCGGGTCCTGTTCTCGGGGCTCGTCGTCGCCCCGATGGTGATGCCCGAGGTGATCATCGGGCTCTCGCTGCTGCTGCTCTTCGTGGCGCTCGGGATCGACCGCGGCCTGTGGACGATCGTGGTCGCCCACGCGACCTTCACGCTCTGCTTCGTCGCCGTGGTGGTGCAGGCGCGCCTGCGGGGCCTCGACCGCGCGCTCCTCGACGCGGCGGCCGATCTCGGCGCCGCGCCGGCGACGGTGTTCCGCACCGTGACCCTGCCGCTGATCCTGCCCGCAATGCTCGCCGGCTTCCTCCTGGCCTTCACCCTGTCGATGGACGACCTCGTGATCGCGAGCTTCGTCTCGGGGCCGGGCGCCACCACCCTGCCGATGCGGCTCTACAGCCAGATCCGCCTCGGGGTGACGCCGGAGATCAACGCGATCTCGACCCTGCTCGTCGGCACCGTGGCGCTCGCCGTCGCGGCGGCCTCGCTGCTCACCGCGCGGCGGGGGTGAGGGTCACTCGGCGAGATGGGTGACCTGGTTCGCCTGGAAGAACATGGCGTCGAGCGCCTTGTCGATGGCGTCGGGCGACCCCGCTGTGTGGAAATAATCGGGGGATGATGCACACGCGGAGAGGGCATTGGGAACAGAAGGGCTGAAGGCGTTCACTTTCTTGTTCTCCGCAGCGACTCCGCCGCCCCTATCGACGAATTCGATCCGAATGTAGGGGATGTAGAGTATCGATATTGTAGCACCAGAATTCTTCAATGCTGTGCATAGAGACGGATCGATCACAGAGGGTTGCGAGCCACCGTCCGACCACCTCGCATCTCCATATTCTCTGAATCGAGACGGATTACCTGAGTAGATATATTTACCACTCGAAGAAACAATGAATCTCTGATTGTTCTGCATACCATCGGTGATCAAGAAGATGAACGGTTTTGGCTTGGCCTGGGTGAGGCCGTCACCGAAGCCGTTGCTCGCCGCTATCGTCGTGGCGATGTCGCGGAGCACAGCCTCAAAATGCGTTCCGCCGCTACCCGTCCCGGTCGATGGGTCGCCATTGACGGCAAGCTGCGTTACTCCCGTGTCGAGAAGCTCGGTGAAGACGGCGGGATTGTTACTACCACATCCGGCTTTGCTGGAAAGCGCCGACATGTTGAGGCTGATCGGCTGCAGCGTTGCCATCTCCGAAATGAACGGATAGAGCCCGATACGGTATTGATTGGCGACGAGCGGCTTCGAGGCACGGCGAATTAAATTGCAGACTGCAACGTTTACCGCACCCGATCGCAATTGTATTCCATACTTGAGCGCCAGATCGTATCCATTATATCCGGGAAAATGGCAGGCAAATTGACAGCCCTGCTTATAGTCGCCGAACATATCATTATTGTAGCTCGCCAGGCTTGACTGCCCTTCAGGGGTTGAAGGCAATCCCATCGACCCGGATACATCGATCAGCAAAAAGAAATCTAAGTAACTAGGCACATCGGTCCTGGCAACGGCCTTGCCTTCAACGGCCATGCTGCGAATACCAAAGATCGGACCGAACTTAGCCGCCATGCTACCGCTATAGGACACCGTTGCGCTGAGGGTGCGGCCCGACTTCTGAAGGTCGATTGGGGCAAGAGTATACTGGGTGAAGGGCGTCGTGCCCGCATTCACCGCGAAGGTATTCGCTCCCTTGGTCCTGCCGACCTCGATGCCGGACTTCCAAGCGTCCGGGGCCGATGCGTTGGCCGCGATGTAGGCCTTGGCCGTCGCAACGGCCGCGAGGGCGGCAGCGTCGGCGGCGGCGTCGAGCTTGACCTTGCTGCTGATCGCCAGGCCGTAATCGATGCACAGGCCGATCAACCCGACGAAGGGGATCAGGCAGAAGGCCACGATGAGACCCACGTTGCCGCTCACCGCAGCGCCGAATCCGGTCCTGCCGCGGGGACGGGTCCGCCATCTCAGGATTCGGGACATGTGAGGACCATTCCCTGGGTGGTCACCGGGTCGGCGCTGATCAGCGTCGCGTAGCGGGGCTGCAGGTAGACGGTGCGGGCGACGCGCACCTTCGGTACCAGTTGCGTTCCGACGACCGGTTCGTAGTCGAACGCAACATCGACGGCGATCACGGAGCCTGGGCCAAAGATCGAGCGGGGCAGCGTGTCGGGCGCCGGGGGGTCCTCGTTGGGCGCGGCCCTGAGCGGAACGCCGCAGGCACGGTGATTGGCATCGATCTTGGTCGTCCACACGACCGTCGCCGCGTAGCAGCGGCTCATGTCGGCGCTGTCGCCGCAAGAGGGAGCGGCGGCGACGGGCGTGAACCGGATGCTCGCCGCGTTGATCGAGATCGCCGACGTCCAGGACAGGCCGCGGCGGGCCGCATCCTGCAGCACGTAGGGGAACAGGACCGTCGCGGCGCCGGCGCTGATGAGGAGATCGTTCGCGGTGACCAGCGCGGTGTTCGCGTCACCGGAATCCGCCTGCGTGAGCATCTGGCCGACCGAGGCGGCCACCCGCTCGACTCTCCGGACGCTGTCGATGTAGGCGACCAGTTGGAAGCCGCCGAGCGAGATGGTCAGCAGCAGCGGTAGGACCAGGGCGAACTCGACGGCGGCGATTGCCCGGCGCTCGGCCCCGAACGCCCTCCAACGGGGAAGCGCCGGGGCCATCAGTACTTCTCGTTTCGGAAGGCCGCGGTGGCGATGGCGAGCAACGCCGGGCGGCCGCGATAGGTCGCGGTGGCGCTCGTCAGGACGCTGCTGAGCACCGGTGGGATCATGGTCACCGGGTAGACGGCAATCATGTATTGATACTCCCCCTGATTGCCGAGTTCGAAGGTTTCTTGGCCGCGATCGAGCGGTGGAATTTTGATGTTCGTCCAATTATCGTTGATAAACTGGAAGTAACCTGCAGTATAAGATGATATATCGACTTTATAAACATTGATTACAACGTCATCACAAGAAATTGTGCTGGATATATCCTTGCAAAACACGTCGGAACGGAATTTGTCCCTGGTCAATCCCTTCAATTGAACGGCGCCGGTCATGATCTGACGCGCTGCCCGGCTCGTCGCGAGGTCCAGAGACTGACCGACGAAGGTATTGAAGCCGAAGACCATGATGAATGCGATGATGAGCGTCAGCATGGACGACACAATCGCGAACTCGACGGCGCTCGCCCCGTTTCGCTGACGCAGGAATTCTGAGAGGCGAGCCATGCCCGCCATCATGGAGATGATCTTCTAACGCTGCGTAAAGGGACTCTCCGAAAGGCCGCCGCATCACGCGCCGGCGCTCAGTACTCCCATTCCGCCCCGACCCCGACGGCCGCCGCCCCGTTCGCGCCGGCCTCGCCCTGGACCTTGATCCGGCCCGTGACGTCGTAGGTCAGGGTGGCGCCGCTGTCCTCCGGACGCGCGCCGGCCTTCACGCCCAGCGAGAGCTTGTCGCCGAGCGCCCGCGATAGGCCGACCGCCGCGCCGCCCTTCGACCCGCCCTGCACGTCGAGCGCGTCGAGGCCAAGTCCCTTGCGGGCGCTCTCGAAGGCGTCCGGCCCGCCCCCGTTCCCGGAGAGCTGGGCCGCCGCCTGCGCGAGCTGGAGGGCCTGGAACGGCGAGAGGCCGCCCGAGGCCTTCTTGAACAGCAGGCGCGAGAGCACCTCGTCCTGGGGCAGGGCCGGGTCGGAATTGAGCACGAAGGCGGGCCGGTCAGCCGGTCCGCTGACCGTGATGCGGGCGGTGACGTCCCCGGCCTGGGTCCTGGCCTCGAAGTCGAGGTCGGGCGCCGCGAGGTCGCCCGCGAAGGTTAGGCGGCCGCGGTCGAAGTCGAGGCGCTGGCCGACGATCTGAATCCGCCCGCGGCGCAGGGCGAAGGCACCGTTGGCGAGGGGCGCCCGCGAGGTCCCGGTGAGGCGCAGCGCCCCGCCGAGCTCCGCGTCGACGCCCCGGCCGCGGACCGCGATGCGGCCCGGCGCGTTCACGGCGATGTCGAGGCTCGCGTCGAAGGGCAGGGCCTTGCGGCCGGCCCGCGCCTGCGCCCGCTCCCGCGCCGCGAGGCGGCGGCGCTCCGGCTCCGGCACGTTGACGTGGCGGATGCCCGGCAGCGGCTGCACCGTGGCGGGCAACCGGTCCGGGATGCCGACCTCGAGCGAGACCACGTCGACCCGGCCGCTGATCCGCGGGGTGCGGGCGAGCGGGCCGGACAATGCGAGATCGAGGCCGGCCACGGCGGTCATCAGCGGGCTCGACACCAGTTCGGCCTTGTCGGCCCGGATGGTCAAGCTGCCGGGGAACCCCGCCTCGGGCGCCACCGCGACCCGGCCCTCCGCCCGGATCGTGCCGCCGTTGCGGGTCGCCGCGGTGAGCCGCTCGATCGCGAGCGCGTCGCCGCGCCCGCTCACCCGGCCCTGGATGTCGGTGAGCCGGATGCCTTGGAGGGGATCGCTGAAGCTGCCGCCCGCGAGCGTCGCGCTGCCGCCGACCCGGGGCGCGGCGAGCGTGCCCGCGACCTCCCCGTCGAGCGTCACCCGGCCCGTCACCCGCTGCCCGCCGGTGGCGAGGAGCGTGTTGGCCAGAGCCGCGTCGAGGCTGCCGCGGGCGGTCAGCGCGAGCGCGCCGCCCGGATCGACCGGCAGCGAGCCGCCGAGGGTCACCTGCATCCCGCGCCCGGCCGCCACCGTGCCGTCGATCCCGGCGCGCCCGTCGCGGATCGGCCCCTGCAGCCGCGCCTCGATCGGGGGCAGGCCGGCGGACCGCGTCTCCGGCGTCACCAGCCGCGCGACGCGCAGCGCGTAACGCCCCTCCGGCTGCGCGGCCGGCCCGGCCAGCACCGCCTCCCCGTCGAGGGTGCCGGAGAGCGCGAGGCGCGGCGCGGCGAGCCGCGCCAGCGAGAGCGGCACGCCCGCGAGGGAGAGGCGCAGGTCGAGCCGGGAGCCGAGCCGCCCGTCGAGGCTGGCGCGGCCGGAACCGGCCGCCACCGCGAGGCGCTCGACGACGAGGTCGCGCCCGTCGAGGGTGAGGGAGGCCGGGCCGGCGAGGGCGAGGCGGTCGCCGCCGCGCTGGGCGGTGAGCCGGGCGAGGTCGAGGCGGGGCCGACCCGCCGCCCCCAGCCGGCCGGCCCCGTCGACGGCGAAGCCGCGGGCGCGGGCCTGAAGCGTCAGGTCGCTCGCCTCCCCGGCCGGAACGGCGTCGAAGCGGATCGTCTCGACGGTCTCGCCCGCCACGGCGAGGCGCTCGGCCGCGAGCCGCCCCTGGAGGCGCGGCGCCGCCCGCAGGTCGTGGCCGGCGAGGTCCGCGTCGAGCCGCGCCAGGGTCAGGCCGGCGGCCCGCAGCCGCTCGCCCGTCGCGCGCAACCGGCCGCCCTGACGTCCCTCCGCGCGGTCGAGGCTGATGGCGGCGTCGAGCCGGCCGCCGAGCCGGGTCAGCGCCAGCGCGGACAGGTCGTCGAGGTCGCCGGCCCGGAGGGTCAGCTCCGCCTCGGCGAGCCCGCTCTCCGCCCCGAGCGCCGCCGACCCGCGCAGGTCGACGGAGCCGAGCCCGAAGACCAGCCGGTCGAGCACCCAGTCGCTGCGCGCGCGGGCGAGGTGGGCCTCGCCGGCGAGGGGCTTGCCGTCGACGCGGCCGGAGAGGCGCAGCGTGCCCTCGGGCCGGCCGGTGACGTCGCGCAGCAGCGCCTCGGCGCCGAGGTCGCGGACGGGACGTCCGAGCGCGCGGGCGGCGGGTGCGGCGGCCCGCAGCGCGAGGTCCGGCCGCTCCAGCGAGCCGGTGAGGGCGGCGGTGAGGCGGGCAGCGCCCGACAGGTCGGGATGCAGGGTCGCGAGGTCGGCGAGGGCGAGTTCGGCGCTGAGATCCGCCTGGGCCAGGGTGGCGCGGCCCGCGGCGGTGCCGCTCACCGCCGCGCCGTCGAGGCGCGCCGCCTCCACCGCGTAGCCGTCGGGCAGGCGGATGAGGCGGCCGCTGAACCGCGGCGCGGGGCCGAGCGTCCGGTCGAGGGCGGGGGTGCCGAGGGCGAGCCGCTCGCCCGCCGCCTCGACGGACGCGGTCACGCCGCCCCGGGTCGGATCCCCCGACAGGAGGGCGGTGCCGGTGAGGCGCCCGGCCAGGGGCCGCCCGGCGACGAGCGAGAAGGCCGCGAGGTCGCCGAGTTCCGCGCGCAGGGTCCCGGTCACGTCGGTGCGGCCGAGGCGGCCCGCGTAGTGCAGCGTCGCCTGCGGCGCGTCGAGGGCGAGCGTCCGGAGATCCGCGATCCCGTCCGGGCGCAGCTGCCCCCGGAGGGTGAACCGGGCCTCGCGGCCGACCGCCCGGCGCAGGCCCGGATCGGCGAGGTGCAGCCCCTCGACCGCGGCGTCGGCGGAGAGCGCGAAGGGCTGGCCCTCGGCGGTCCGGGCGAGGGGCTCCACGGCGAGGTCGGCGCTCACCCGGTCGAGATGGCTGTCGGCGGCGCGCAGCCCCGCGGCCCGCAGGGTGCCGCGCAGGCGCGGCGCGGCCAGCGGGCCCTTGAGGCTGCCGTCGAAGGTCAGCGCCCCGACCTCGCCCGCCCCGGTCCGGGTGACCCCATCCTCGGTCGGGAGGGCGCGGGCCGCGAGGGTCAGGTCGGCGGTCGAGGCCGCGTCGAGGCCGCCCGTCGCCGTGAGCGTGGCGGTGCGGGAGGTGAGGGCGAGGGTGTCGATGCGGACCGCGCCGTCGTCGCCGAAGCGCAGCGCCCCGTCGAGGCGGGTCGTGCCCGCGAAGATGGCGGCGGCGGGGCCGGGCACCAGGCCCTCGATCCGCGCGGCGAGGTCGAGACCCATGCGCCGCTCGGCCGCGACGCGGTCGATCCGGGCCTTGCCCTCGGCGCCGATCCCCTCGCCCGCTCGGAAGGCGAGGCGCGCCGCGAAGGCGTCCAGGGGGCCGCGCCCGTCGAGGCTGAGTGTCACCGGCGGCAGGTTCGGCAGGTTGAGGGCCCGCGCCGCGAGGCCGCCCTCCGGCTCGTCGTGGGCGAGCGTCAGGTCCAGCGTCTGCCCCGCCGGCACGTAGGCGAGCTTGAGGGTGACGGTGCCGGGCCGGTCGAGGCGGCGGATCCCCAGCGCGAGGTCGAGCCCCTCCCGCGGGTCGCCGAGGCGCGCCTGTCCGGCCCCGGCGAGCCGGGCGGCCTGGCCGAGGACCGGCTCGCCGAGCGCGAGTTCGTCGAGGGTGAAGGCCTTCACCTCGACCTTCACGGGCAGATCCGGGAGGAGCGGCTCGGTCGACGGGGTGGCGACGGGGTTCGGGAGGGGCCGGCGCAGCACCTCCAGGCGCCCGATCTCCAGCCGGTCGATCTCGAGCCGCCGGGACAGCAGGGCGGTGCGCCGCCAGATCAGCCGGGCGCGGTCGAGCTTCAGCCAGACGCCGTCCCGGTCCGCGACGGTGACGTCGCGGATCGTGGCGTCCGAGGAGAGCGCCCCGTCGACGGCGCCGATCGCCACCCGCGAGGCGGGCGTCGAGAGGGCGCGCGAGAGGAGATCGCCGAGGATCGTGGTCTCGCCCTCGGCGGCGCGCCCGATCGCCGAATGGCCGAGCCAGGCGAGGCCGAACAGCAGCAGCAGCGCCAGGGCGGCGAGCGCGCGCAGCCCCGAGGCCTTTCCCCCCAGAGGGCGGAGCGATCTGGCGGCATCGCCGGCGGCGTGGGCGCCGGTCCCCTGCGTCTCCATCAGAAGGCCTGCCCGATGCTGATGTAGAGCGCCACCGGCGGCTGCTTGAGCGCCTTGTCGGGGTTGAGCGGCACCGCGAGGTCGACGCGGATCGGGCCGATGCCCGTGTAGTAGCGCAGGCCCAGGCCTGCCGCGTAGCGGATGCGCTCGTTGAAATCCGGCAGGCTCGACGCGAAGGCGGTGCCGGCGTCGAGGAACGGCACGATGCCGATCGTGTCGGTGACCTTGATCCGCGCCTCCACCGAGCCTTCGAGGAGCGAGCGCCCGCCGATCGGGAGCTGGAACGGGCCGATCGGCCCGACCGTGCGGTAGGAATAGCCGCGGATCGAGCCGCCGCCGCCCGCGAAGAAGCGGATCGAATCCGGGATCGCCGCGAGGCTGGCGCCGGTGATCGAGCCGAAGCCGATCCGGGCGGCGAGGATGGTGTTCGCCTCGTCGTCGAGGGCCAGATAGGTCGAGCCCTGCGCCTTCGCGACGAAGATCCCCGGATCCGAGCCGAGGACGCTCGGATAGGGAATGGCCGAGGCGGTGAGGCGGATGCCCTTGGTCGGATCGAGGAGGTTGTCGGTCGAGTCGTAGGCGACCGAGACCGGCAGGCCGACGAGGCGGTAATCGACTTTGCCCAGCGCGTCGCGGGACGAGCCGACCTGGCCCTCGATCCCCGCCTGCGCCGAGACCGTGTCGCTGAAGCGGTGGCGCAGCGCGACCGTGCCGCCGGCGGCGTCGCTGAGGTAGGATTGCTGCACCTCGCGCCCGATGAAGGCGCTAGCCAGGAGGTCGTTGCGGCTCCCGAACAGGGCCGGCTTGACGAAGGTCGCCGCGAAGCGCCCGCCGAGTCCGTTGGTCTCGATCCCGGCGAGCTTGCGGCGACGGGCGTAGTAGTCCTGGCCAAGGCCCAGATAGGACAGGTCGGCGTCGAGGCGGAGCGACTCGCCGCCGCCGAACAGGTTGCGGTTGGCCCAGTAGCCCCGCACGCCCGGCCCGTCGACCGTGGAGTAGCGCGCCGAGACGCCGAGCAGGTTCGGCGCCCGCTCGGTGACGTCGACGAAGACCGGGAGCTGGCCGTTCGCGTCGAGGGCCTCGCCCTCGCGCACCCGCACGCCGCCGACCGCCTCGACCCGCGTCACCGAGCGGCGGATGCCCGCGATCGCCTCGGGCGAATACGGATCTCCCGGCTCCGCATAGATGAAGGAGCGCACCACCGCCGGGTCGAGGTCGCGGGTCCCCCGCACCGTCACGGCACCGAGCGTGGCGTGCGGCCCGGGATCGACCTTGAAGGCGACGTCCATGGCCCGCGCCGCGTGGTCCACCACCGGCTCGCGCCGCACCACCTTGGCGAAGGGATGGCCCTCGGCGCGGAGCGCGTCGACGATCCGGGCCTCGCGGGCGAGCACGGTGGCCGATCGGGCCGGGACGTCGCCCTCGAGGCGGGTGACGCGCGGCGGCAGGTCAAGGGGGAGCCCGCCGGCGTCGCGGACCGTGATGCCGCGCAGGTGGTAGACCGGCCCGGGCTCGACGCCGATCCGCACCGCCACGAGGCGGCGGCCGCGGGCCGCCTCGGCGGCGCGCACGGCGCCCCGGGCCGCCGCCTCGCCGCCCAGCACCACGTCCTCGATCCGCACGCTCACCGCGCCGGAATAGTGGCCGAAGCCCCAGAGCGCGTCGACGAGGCGGGTCGCGTCGGCCTCGGCGCGGCGCAGCAACCCCTCGGCGTCCGGCGGCGGCTCGTTGCGCAGGCGGTAGAGGGTCGAGGCGTCCTGGAGCGCGGTGAGGAGGTCGTCGTCCTCGACGCCCTGGAGGCGCACCGCGTAGGGCAGGGCGTCCGCGCGCGGGGCGGGCGGGGCCTCCTCGGTCCCGAACAGCCCGAACAGGTCGAAGGCCCGCGCCTCCTCCGGCACGCCGCTCAGACCGGCCACCAGCGCGAGCGCGAGCGGCCGGCCCTGCGACCCCATGCGGCGCGCTCCGCGCGCGCGAAAAGCCGTCCGTGTCCGTCCCGGCATGCCCCCGGCTGCTCGTTGCCCCCGCCGCCCGTCCACTCGGCCGCTGCCGCAAGGGTCGGTGAGGTTCGTGTTCAAACCGTGTCCACGCCGGAGCGCAGCCGCCCCCACCTTGGGCCGAACGCAGCGTCACCTCAACCCCGCCCGGGCGGCTTGCGGCGTGCGGTCGCGCTCCGGCCGTGGAGGACCAAGCCCATCTTGCCCCCACGGGGAGGGTGCATGCTGCCGGTCGTCTTCCATCCGGCCTACGAGGCCGCCCTGCCCGCGGGCCACCGCTTCCCGATGCGGAAATACGGGCGGCTCGCCGAGATCCTCGCCGTGCGCGGCCTCGTGCCGGCGGGCTTCGTGCGGCCCGAACCCGCGGACGCGGACACGGTCGCGCTGGCGCATGACCGCGCCTATGTCGAGCAGGTGCTCACCGCGACGGTGCCGCCGGCCGTCGAGAAGCGGATCGGCCTGCCGGTGGACGCGGGCGTGGCGCGCCGCTCGCTCGCCTCGGCGGGCGGGACGCTGCTCGCCGCGCGGCTCGCGCTCGCGGGCGGGCTCGCGGGCAGCACCGCGGGCGGCAGCCATCACGGGCGCCGGGTCGGGGGCGGGGGATTCTGCGTCCTCAACGACGTGGCGGTGGCGGCTTTGCGGCTCCACCGCGAGGGGGCGATCCGGCGGGCGCTGGTCATCGACCTCGACGTCCACCAGGGCGACGGCACCGCCGATTGCCTCGCGCGGGAGCCCGACCTCTTCACCTTCTCGATGCATGCCGAGAAGAACTACCCGACCGACAAGGTGCCGGGCGACCTCGATATCGGGCTGCCGGACGGGCTCGACGATGCCGGCTACATGGCGGCTCTGGTCCGGCACGTGCCGCGCCTCCTCGACCTCCTGCAGCCCGACCTCGTCTTCTACAACGCGGGGGTCGACCCGCACCGGGACGACCGCCTCGGGCGCCTCGCGCTCACGGACGAGGGCCTGCTCGCCCGGGACCGGCACGTGGTCGGCGAGGCGCGCCGCCGCGGCATCCCCCTCGCGGCGGTGATCGGGGGCGGCTACGCGGCGGATGTCGACGCGCTCGCCGCCCGCCACGCCCTGGTGTTCCAGGCCATGGCGGAGTGGACGTGAGGCGCGTCCGCGCGGAACGGCTGAGCCTGTCTCCTCGTTGACTCCCGGAACTGGGCAGCAAGCGCCCGCCAGCGAAGGGGACCGCCATGAGCTTGATCGGCCGCATCGTCACCAAGATCCTGGGCAACGACGACCCGAACCTCCGGCCCGAGGACCGCTACGACACCCGCAACGCGGATTCGAGCACCCTGGTCGGCCGCATCGTCACCAAGATCCTGCGGCGCTGACCGCCGCCCGCGTCCGGCGGCCGCGGCTCAGCCGTAGCGCCGCCGGACCAGCGCGTGGACCAGCCGGGCGGTCTGCACCTCCCCTCCCTCAGGGCGGCCGGGCTTGGTGCTTGGGTTCCAGCCGTAGAGGTCGAGATGGGCATGCGCCTTCGCGGCCCCGGCGAAGCGGCGCAGGAACAGCGCGGCCGTGACCGCCCCCGCGAAGGGCCCGCCCGAGACGTGGTTGATGTCCGCGATCTTCGAGTCGAGCAGGCTCGCGTAGGGCGCCCAGAGCGGCATCCGCCAGACGGGATCGTTCACCGCCCGGCCGATCTCCGCCATCTCGGCGGCGAGCGCGTCGTCCTCGGTGAAGAGCGCCGGCAGGTCGGGGCCGAGCGCCACCCGGGCCGCGCCCGTGAGCGTCGCGAAATCGATCAGGAGGTCGGGGCTCTCCTCGTCGGCGAGCGCGAGGGCGTCGGCGAGGATCAGGCGCCCCTCCGCGTCGGTGTTGCCGATCTCGACGCTGAGCCCGCGGCGGCTGCGCAGCACGTCGCCGGGCCGGAAGGCGCTGCCGGAGATGGCGTTCTCCACGGCCGGGATCAGCACGCGCAGGCGCACGGCCGCGCCGGTCCCCATGATCATCTCGGCGGCGGCGAGCGCGACGGCGGCGCCGGCCATGTCCTTCTTCATCAGCAGCATCGCGGCCGAGGGCTTGATGTCGAGCCCGCCGGTGTCGAAGGCGACGCCCTTGCCGACCAGCGTCACCTTCGGCCCGGCCGGGTCGCCCCAGGTGAGGTCGATCAGGCGCGGCGCCCGGTCCGAGGCGCGGCCCACCGCCGCGATCATCGGGAAGTCCCGCTCCAGCGCCTCGCCCGACACCACCGCGCAGGAGGCTCCCGCGCGCTCGGCGAGGGCGCGGGCCGCCGCCTCGATCTCGGCCGGGCCGAGGTCGTTCGCCGGCGTGTTGATGAGGTCGCGGCCGGCCGCCACCGCGTCGGCGACCCGGCCGATCTCCGCCGGATCGACCCCCTCGGGGATCTCCAGCACGGCGCCGGGGACCGGGCGGTCCCGGTAGCGGCCGTAGCGGTAGGCGGAGAGCCGCCAGGCCAGGGCGGCGAGGGCAGGGTCGGGCGGCGGCGCGGCGAAGCGGTAGCGGCCCTCGGGCAGGGCGTCGGCGAGCCGGCCCGCCGCGAAGGGGTCGCCCTGCGGATCGATCCCGGCCACCACGCCGGCGATCCCGCCGGCCTCGTCGGGCAGCACGCAGTGCGATCCGGGCTTGCCCGAAAAGCCGGTGGCGCGGGCGAAGGCGGCGGCCGCCGCCGGGAGCGTCTCGGCGAAGGCGGGCCATTCCTCGGCCGCGACGCACCAGATCGGACGGACGGGGGCGGCATCGGGGGTGAGGGTCACGGGCGGATCCAGGATTGCGGAGGGGCCGGAACCGAAGGGGTAGCGCAGCCGGCGCGTCCCTGCCACGGGGACCACCGCCGCCGAGGCGCCGAAGGCCTCCGTGCCGGCCCGCACGGCGGGACCGGGCGGCGGCCGCTAGGACAGCCGGGCGTCGCGCGGACACGGTGCGGTCCGGCGGCGGGAGACCAGCCCCCCATGCGCAAGACGCTCATCCTGACGGCGGCCGCCCTCGCCGCGGCCGCTTCCCTCTCGCGGGCGGCCTCGGCCCGCGACTGCCGCTGGTACGGCGGCCCCTCCAACCGCCTCTACGCCTGCCAGGACACGAGCGGCTACGGCGAGCGCATGAAGCAGATCAACGCCGCCAATCACCGGCCGGGCCCGATGCTGACGCCGATCTACACCCAGGGGTTCGGCAAGCGCTGAGCGGGCCCGCGCCCCGGGGCGATGCGCGACGAAAAATTCCCCAACGAAATCAAAGGCTCATCGTTAACCGCTGGTTAGGGTTAACGGTCTATCCCCGGAGAGCGCGGCGAGACCCGTCTTTCGCCCGCGCCCGCCTGAGGAGAGCCGGATGAGGTCCGCCCGCACCCTGTCGCGTTCCGCGCCGATGCGCCTTCTCGCGGCCGGAGCCCTGGCGCTGGCCGTGTCCGGGTGCCTGTCGCACTCGCCGACGACCACCGGCTCGATCGGCGCCATCGATCTGGGAATCGGCAAGCGGGAGGAGCGCCCGAACCTCGACCGGCTGGCCTCGCGCTACAACAACAACCCGGGCGATGTCGGCAACGCCATCGCGTATGCGGCGGCCCTGCGCGCCACCGACCAGACCTCCCAGGCCGCCGCCGTGCTTCAGCAGACCGCCCTGCGCAACCCGCGCAACCCGGCGGTGCTCGCCGCCTACGGCAAGACGCTGGCGGAGGCCGGACGCTTCGCGGAGGCCGCGGAGGTGCTGCAGAACGCCCACAGCCCGGCCAATCCCGACTGGCGCGTCCTCTCCACGCAGGGCGCGGTCGCGGACCAGCTCGGCGACCACGACCAAGCACAGCGTTACTACGGGGCCGCGCTGAAGATCGTCCCCGGCGAGCCGGGCGTCCTGTCCAATCTCGGGCTGTCCTACGCCCTCGCCAAGCGCCTGCCGGAGGCCGAGAAGGTGCTGCGCGAGGCCGCCGCCGACCCGCGGGCGGATGCGCGGGTGCGCGAGAACCTCGCCCTGGTGCTCGGCCTGCAGGGGCGGTCCGCGGAGGCCGAGGCGATCATGCGGCCCGACCTCGGCCCCGAGGCGGCGGCCCAGAACGCCGCCGCGCTCCGGGCCTTCGTATCGCAGCCGAACGGCTGGCAGGCGATCCGCTCGGCGGATGCCCGCAAGCGCAAGCCCGCCGCGCGGTCCGTGGCGTCGGGCCCGTCCGGGACCTGATTTCGCTCAGCGCGGACGGCGCGAGACGCTGACGACGTTGGAATCGCGGCTGGGGCGCTTGGCCGCCCGCGGCTCGTCGGGGAGGACCGACTGCACCGTCTTGACGATGGCGGCGGCATCGAGGCCGGCCTCGGCGTAGAGCCGCTCGGGCGTGTCGTGGTCCTGGTAGGCGTCCGGCAGCGTCAGCGTGCGCACCCGCACCGTGCCCCCGTCCAGCGCCCCCTTCGCCGACAGCAGGTGCAGCA
>NZ_JBSVZN010000020.1:0-91908 GCF_054052225.1 Methylobacterium sp. JK268
CCGAAGGCGCCGAAGCCCTGGCCCCAGAGCGCGAAGACCTGCGGGTCGAGCACCCGCACCGGCACCGGCGCCACCGGCGCCGCGCGGCCGGGCAGGTCGGCCGTGTAGGTGGCCGGCAGGCTGCCGTAGTCGCGCAGGCCCGAGCCGCCCCAGCGCAGGCGGTCGAGGATCGCCTCGCGCACGAAGAAGGCGGTCTCGTAGGCGCTCGACACCGAGCTGGCGTGGACGTCGCCGGTGGTGGCCTGGAAGGCGGTGATGGCCTCGGGCGTGGTCAGCCCGACCGTGCGGTCGAAGATCGCCGTGCCGGCGCCGCTGGCCTGGATGGCGGTGGCGACGGCGGCCTGGTTGCGGGTCCGGGCGATGGTGGCGAACGCGATGTCGTTGCGCGTGAGGGTGAGGTCGACCTCGCTCGCCTGGTAGCGCAGGGTGGGGGTGAGGAAGGCGAGGTTGGAGGTGACGCCCGCGAAGGTGCCGCTCACGCCCGCATTGGCGGTGAGGATGGGGTAGAGGGTGCGCGGGTTGTAGGCGCCGTTCTGGGCGAGCACCTGGACGGTGCCGCCCGCCAGGGTGGCGGTGCCGGTGGCGGCCAGGCGATCGGCCTGTCCGGCGGCGTTGGTCTCGACCTGGAAGGTCGAGCCGGCCGCGAAGGAGACGTTCCCGGCGACGTTGAGGGTGCCGATGGAGTTGCCGGGCGCCACGGTGCCGCTGCTCTGGGCGACGACGCCGCCCACCGTGCCGGTGCCGCCGAGCGTGCCCCCGGAGCCGACCGCAACGACCGAGCCGGCGAGCGTGCCGTTGACCGCCAACCGGCCGCCGAGCACGGCGGTGGGCCCCGTCAAGGTGCTGGTGCCGGTGAGGGTGAGGGAGCCGGCATTGAGCTTGGTCAGCGAGCCGGTGCCGCCGATCGGGTTCGCCATCTCGGCATCCGCGGCCTGGTCGAGGACGAGGCTGGCATTGTCGGTGATCGCGCCGGACCCGAAGGCCTGGGCATGGCCGACGAGCGTGCCGCCCGCGACCGTGGTGCCGCCCGCATAGGTGTTGGTGCCGGTGAGGACGAGCGTGCCGGTGCCGGCCTTGGTGAGGGAGCCCGCCCCCGCGATGTCGTTGCGCCACGTGTCGGAGGCGGAGACGCCGCCCTGCGCCGCGTCCATGGTGACGGTGACGGGACCGCTGAAGGCGCCGTAGCCGTCCTGGGCCGCGTAGAGGTTCAGGCGGCCCCAGCCGTCATAGGTGTTGCCGCTGAGCAGCGGATAGCCCGAGGGGAGCCCGGTGCTCGCCAGCACCTCCCGGCGCTGGGCATCGCTCAGGTAGGGGAAGCGCGTGAGCAGCAGCACCGAGGCCTGGACCGGCACCTCGGCGGCGGTCATCGGGGCGGAGGCCCCGACCGGCTGGTAGCCGTAGGTCAGGCGCGCGGTGAAGTCCGCCTTGTTGCGGGCCGCGTCGCCGAAGGCGTCGGCCGTGCCCGCGGCCTTCGCGGCGGTGAGGCAGGCGGCGACGTCGCTGGCCCCGCAGGAGGCGGCGAGAGTGGCCTGCGTCTGCCGGTAGGCCTGGTAGACCGCGTAGGCGGCGGCGTTGGCCGGGTTCGTCCAGTCGAGCCGGTTGCCGGCGGCATCGTAGAGGGCCGCGTAGATGTTGGTGGCGGCGATCGCCGTCGCCTCCATGCGGCCGCCCATCACGTCGAGGGGCGAGTGCATGCCCGCGAGGATGCGGTCCTGGCCCAGTTCCGCGGCGCGGGTGAGCAGCTCCTGCGCCCGCTGCGGCACCAGGAAGGCGACGCCGAGCGCCTGCAGGTAGCCCGAATTCGTGTGCCCGCTCGGGAAGGCGCCGTCCGCGTAGGGGTTGGTGCTGTTGATGACGGGCCGCAGGAGGTCCGGCACGGCGACGCCCGTCGCGACGCGGTAGGGGCGCGGCGAGGTGCCGATGCCCGGCACGTAGTCGCCCACGGTGAAGCGGGCCGGCGTGAAGGTGCCGGCGGCATCGAAGCTGCCGACATTCGGCACCGTGATCGGCTGGCCGCCATTGGCCGCCACCATGGCGGGCGTGACGGTGAAGCCCCGCACCCACTGCTCGACCGTGCCGTAGGCGGCCGGGACCGGGAAGGCCCGGAGGTAGGACGGCACCACGAAGGCGGCCGTGTCGCGGGTCGAGAGGGCGGCCCGGTTCGTCGTCGCGCTGTAGTTGTTGAAGCGGGGATCGAGCGGGTCGATGGCCGGGGCAGTGCCCTGGTCGCGTGCGAAGAGGCGCTTGGGCGGCTCGGTCGAGCCGTTCGCCCGGACCGTATTGTTGATGAAGTCGACCGCGGCCGCGAGCGGCGTCGCCGTGCCGTTGCCGAACCGCGTGGTGCCGGCGCTGGCATTGCTGCCGGCATTGATGCTGGCCGCGTAATCCGCGAGCGTGGTCGCGACGTAGCGCGTCGGCGTCAGGCTCGCCGGGGTGGCCCCGCTGAAGGAGGCCCCCGCCCCCGTCAGGTAGGCGGAGGTCAGCGGCCCGAGGCCGTTCAGGATGCTGTAGGGCTGCGCCGTGCGGTCGTCGTGGATCGCCGCCAGCGTCTGCGCGTCAGTGCGGGACTGGGTCAGGGCGACGACCGCCTGGTAATTCTGCAGGAGCACGGACGGGCTGCCGGCCGAGAGCGCCGCGTAGCTGTCGAGGACCCGGTTGATAACCGTGCCGGGCGGCACCGTGGTGCTGTTCGCGAAACCGACGGCCGGCCCCGTCGGCACCGGCTGGGCCAGAGCCGCCGCCGGCACGAGGCTCGTCGCGGCCAGCAGCGCCGCATGGAATGTCCTGATCATCGCCCCTCGCGCATCGTCGAACCGCGTCGCGGCCGCCTCCTAGCTTGGCTGTATGAAGCCTGGATGATCCTCCGGCGCGATCGACCGAAGAAGATCTCGCATGACGTTCTGTCAGACCGATTCGAGCTCGGCCGCCATCGGATGAAGGTCGGTCGCCCCGGCGCGCAATCGAAGCGCAATACAGTGTGGCGCCTGCGAAGCATCGCGCCGCCCCGCAGCGCCTCTGCGGCGTACGGCCCGCGGGACCCGGTCCGCGGATTGCGGCGGACCGGACCTGGCATCGGAGCTGCGACGGGAGGTGTGTCGGCACGGCCGGCATCCCGATTCGGCACGGGGATCGGCGGCGAGGGCGAGCGGGGAGTTGCGTCGGATGTTCAACTTTGAGACTTCGTCCCACGCGCAGCCCGTCCGGATGGCGCCGCCCGACCCCCTGGCCCCGTCCCTGCGGCCGGGGCTCCTGCTCGGCGCCCTGCGCCGGCGGCTGGGACTCGTCCTGCTCGCCGGGAGTTTGGCGATGGCGGCGGGGTTCGGGATCCTGCGGCTCCTGCAGCCGGTCTACACCGCGGCGATCGAGATCCTGATCGACCCGATCGACCTGCGCACCCTCGACGGGGAGGTCACCATGCGCACCCCGCAGGCGGATGCGGGCATCACCGTGGCGGAGAGCCAGGCGCGGGTCGTGCAGTCGAACGCGGTGCTGCGGCGGGTGGTCGAGCGGCTGCACCTCGACGCCGACCCGTACTTCGTGCGGCCGGATTCCGCGAACCCGACCGTCCTGGCGGTGAAGCGCTTCCTCGGCATGGACGTGCCGGCGCAGGCGCCGGACCCGGTCACGGCGGCGACCGACACGCTGCGCCAGACCCTGCAGGTGCGCCGGCCGGAGCGCACCTTCGTCATCGAGGTCTCGGCCAAGGCGGACGCGCCGCAGAAGGCCGCGGACATCGCCAACGCCATCGGGGCCGCGTATTTCGCGGAGGAGTCGGAATCGCGCAAGCTCGCCGCCAAGCGCATCTCGGACGCGCTGGCCGGGCGCCTGGAGGTGCTGCGCCAGGGTGTCGAGGAGGCGGACCGCCGGATCGTCGCCTATCGCCGGGACAACCGGCTCACCGCCTCGGGCGGGCGCCTGCTCACCGATCAGCAGCTCGCGGACCTCAACCAGCAGCTCGTCACCGCCTCGATCCGCGCCGCGGAGGCGCATGCGCGCCTGTCCCAGGCGGAGCGGATGAAGGTGCAGGACGCGGCCGGCACCGCCCTGCCCGAGATGCTGCAATCGGCCGAGATGCAGGGGCTGCGCCAGCAGGCGGCGGCCCTGGCGCGCAGCATCGCCGAGACCGGGACCCGCCTCGGCCAGCGCCACCCCGCCATGGCCGACCTCTACGCCCAGCAGCGGGCGGTGGCCGAGCGCATCCAGATCGAGAAGGCGCGGATCGTCGACGGGACCCGCAAGGAGGCCGAGCGGGCGAGCGCCAGCGAGGCGGCGATCCGCCGGCAGCTCAACGAGGCCCGCGCCCAGATGATCAGCAACGACAGCGCCGGCGTCGGGCTGCAGGAGCTGGAGCGGGAGCGGGACGCGCGGCGCTCCGTCTACGAGAGCGTGCTGAAGCGCGCCCGGGAGACCGGCGAGCAGGAGCGGGTGAGCAGCGTCAACCTGCGGGTGCTGTCGGACGCCGTGGCGCCCAAGCAGCGCAGCTTCCCGCCCTCGCCGAAGGTGGTGCTCCCGGCCGCCTTCCTGGTCGGCCTCGGGCTCGCGGCCGCCCTAGTGATGGGGCTGGCGGTGCTGGCGGCCGGGCGGTCCCGCCCGGCTCCGGTGCCGCTCCCGGTCGAGCGCCGGGACCGGTTCGGCACGGCGACGGTCGGACAATCCGGCTGATCCCGTTCGGTCCCCCCTCCTCCCGCCGAGGTGACATGAGCCGCGTCTCGACCCTTTCGGCGCCTGCGGGCGTCGGCCCCTACCTGCGCACGCTGGTCCTCGGCTCCGGGGCGCGGCTGTTCGGGCTGGCCTCGCAATTCGTGGTGCTGGTCCAGCTCGGCCGCATCCTGTCGCGCGACCAGTTCGGCGAGATGATGATCGCCTTCGGGGCCTACCGGCTGATCGCGACGGCGCTGGGGGTCGGCGGCTCGCTCGTCCTCCTCTACCACGTCTCCCGGCGCCCGGAGGACCGGGCGGGCGAGGTGCGGCTGCACCGGTTCTCGCTGCTCCTCGCCTTCCTGCTCGCGGGGCTCCTGGCGCTCGGCGGGGCGCTCGGCGCCGAGGCGCTGGCGGCGGCGGTCGGCAAGCCCGGCCTCGCCGCGTGGCTGCGGCTGCTCGCGCCCTTCGGGGTCCTCAACACGCTGCTGATCGTCTCCACGGGCGCCCTGGAGGGCCGCTCGCGGATCTCCGAATCGATCCTGGTCGGCGACGTGGCGCCGAGCGCCACCCGGATGCTGCTGCTGCCGCTCGCCGCCCTCGCGGGGTTCGGGGCCGACGGGGTGGCGCCGATCCTCACCCTCTCGGTCCTGCTGCCCTGGCTGTGGGCGGCGCGCGGGGCGTGGCGGACGGACGTGGCGGGCCTGCGCGCCTGGAGCCGCTGGGATCTCGGCTACGGCGGCAAGTTCGTGGTGGCGACGCTGCTCGCCAACCAGCTCGGCGCCATCGACCTCTTGGTCGCGGGCGCCCTGTTCCCGTCCGGCACGGTGGCGGATTACGCCGTCGCCTCGCGGATCGCCGGCCTCTACACCTTCTTCCAGCTCTTCCTGCTCAAGAGCTTCGCGCCGCGGGCGGCGCCCCTGCTGGAGCGCGGGGACCGGGCCGCTTTGGGGCGCGACACCGAGACCTGCCGCCGCCTCGTCGTCGGCTGCACGGCGCTCACCATCGCGGGCATCCTGCTCGCCGCGCCGCTCGGCCTGCCGCTCTTCGGGCCCTACGGGGGGGCGGCGACCTTCCTGGCGCTGCTGGCGATCCCCTCCTTCACCACCGCGTTCTACGCCACCTCGGACCGGCTCCTGCTGATCGCCGGCCAGGCCAACGTGCTGCTGCTGCTCACCGGCTCGTCCTGCCTGACCCTCGTCGCCCTGCCCGCCTGGCTCGCGCCGGTGCTGGGGCTCGCGGCGGTGCCCGGCGCGATGATCCTCTCGGCGCTGCTGTTCAACCCGATCGTGGCGTCCCGCGCCCGGCGGGTGGCGGGCGTGGCGACGATCCGGCCGCGGGACGCCGCCGCGCTGGCCCTCGGCGGCGCGGCGCTCGCCCTCGATGCGGCCCGGGGTTCGGCGATGACGCTGGTGCTCGCCGTGGTGGTGCTCGGCGGGATCGCGGCGCTCTATGCCGGGCCGGTGCTGCGGCGGGGGATGCCCGCGGGGTGACGGGGAGCCGCCACCGAGCCGGGAACGGCGCGGTCCCTGCCCTCTCGCATCGAACGGACCGGGCCTCGTGCGACGGAGCGGATACCGGTTCGTCGAGCCCATGCGGCCAAAACCAGCTCCGGAGCGGCGCCCGAGCGGGGTGCGATCGGGCGCCGCCCTGTCGTGTCAGTGCTGGCCGTGCTGCTCGGCGTGGTGCCGGCTCGCCTCGGTGTGGTGATGAGCGGCGTGGGTCGCGTGCCCGTGGGCGGTGTGGGCGTGATGCGCCGCCTTCTCGTGGTTGCCCGCCTCGTGGTGCTTGGCTGCCTCGTGATGATGACGGGCCGCGTGCTCGTGATGCTCGGCCGCCTTCTTGTGGTGCTCGGCACCCTGATGATTGGCCATGGTTCTCTCTCCCTTCCTGTGCCGGACCACGCCGGGCCCGGCCGCTCCCAACCGAGCGCTCCGCGACACGAAGTCACGAAGCGGTCGGCAGGCGCAGAAGAACTAGGAGATCAGGCGATCAGGGCGAGACCTTCCGCAGTACAATCCGCAATAGGGTTCCGACAAGCGGGAACGATAGTGCGAAATCAGAAGCCGATCATTGCCAATCGAGCGTGATAATTATTTGCCGGCACACGACACCGCGGGGGATGCGCCCCGCTCGGCGCCCGGCTTGACCGATCGGAGGTGAGGCCCGCGGTCGAGGGCGCGCTCGGCCCGTGATCCGCGGCACGGCGCGATGAAGCGCTCCCCGGTCCGTTCGACGCGGTCGCGGCGGCCCAGGCCGGGTAGAAGGGGCAGGAGCCCGGCTCCGGCGGGCGTGGCGGCCCGCGGCCGGAGGCGCGGGCCGCCCCTCACCGCCCCCCGCCCCCGAGCGCCCCCCGGTAGGCGGTGAGCGTGCGGCGGGCGATCTCGGCCCAGTCGTGGAGGGCGGCGACGCGGGCGCGGGTGGCGTCGTCGAGGCGCGGGGGCGCCCCCCTGTCCTCGGCCACGACCTCCGCCAGGTGGCCCGCCAGCGCCGCCACGTCGCCCGGCGCGCAGAAGCGCGTCCCGTCCGGCGCCACCTCCCGGTGGGGCGGGATGTCGCTCAGGATCAGCGGGCAGCCGTAGCTGATCGCCTCCAGCACGGCGATCGGCTGGCCCTCGTGCCCGGAGGGCAGCACGAAGGCGGCGGCGTGGTGGTAGAGGTCGGCGAGCACGGCCGGGTCCTGGCGCCCGAGCAGGGCGACGCCCGGCACCCGCGCGGCGGCCTGCGCGGCCTCCTGCGCGTATTCCGCGTTGTAGTCCGCGGCCCCCGCCAGCGCGAGCATCCAGCCCGGCCCCGGCCGGGCCCGCTCCCAGGCGGCGATCAGGTCGAGTTGCCGCTTCTGCTGGTCGATCCGCGCGACGCAGAGCACGTAGCGGCCCGCAACCAGCCCGACCGGCAGGGCCGGGGCGGGCGAGGCCGGGCGCGGCGCCGGGATGCCGTTGGGGATCGCCGCCACCGCCACCCGGTGGCTCTGCTGCATGCGCTCGGCGAGGGAGGCCGAGACCGCGATCCGCGCGTGGGACAGGCGCATGCCGACCCGCTCGCCGAACCGCAGCAGGGAGCGCCCGAAGGCCCCCCACTTCTCGTTCTCGTAGTTCGGCCCGTGATGGGTGACGACGACCTTGAGCCCCGCCAGCCGCACCAGCGGCGCGAACAGGGCCGGGCCGATCGCGTGGATGTGGATCACGTCGGGCCGGGTCGCGACCGCCCGCATCACCCCGAGCAGGGTGTGCAGGAAGGCCTCGACGCCCATCACCCGCGGCGCCCACAGGCGCACGAGCCGGATCCCCCGCCAGACCGGCCCGGGCGCGTCCGGCCCGTCCGGCATGTAGGAGGAGCGCACGATCACCTCGACCGAGCAGCCGAGGGTGACGAGTTCCAGGGCGAGGTTCTGGACGTGGTTCTCGACCCCGCCCTGCACGCCCGGGAAGCCGCGCAGGCCGAGCATGGTCACCCGCATGGGGCGCCCGGGCGCGACCTCGGCCGCGGCGGCGGCCTCGTCCGCCTGCCGGAGCGTGACGTTTCCGACGGCCTGAGTCATGCGGCGCGCTCCCGGTTCGGCGCGGCCCGGCCGGCGCCCAGCGTGGCGTAGAGGTCGAGGAGCCGGGCGCGGTACGCCTCCGGCGTGAAGTCCCGCGCCACCCAGGCGCGGCCGGCGCTGCCGAGGTCCGCGAGCCGCCGCGCGGGCATCGCCGCGAAGGCGGCGAGCGCCTCGGCGAGCGCCGCGACGTCGCCGGGCGGGACCAGCCGCCCGGTCTCGCCCTCGCGCACCAGTTCGGGGATGCCGGCGATGCGGCTCGCGATGACGGGGCGGCCGGCCGCGTAGGCCTCCAGCACCGCCATCGGGGCGTTCTCGTTGACCTCGGAGGGCAGGACCACCGCCCGCGCCCCTTCGAGGACCGCCGCGAGCGCCCCCGCGTCGAGGTGGCCGAGGAACGTCACGTCGGCGCCCGTCTCGGCCGCCACCGCGCGCAGGTTCGCCTCGTCGGGGCCGCGGCCGGCGAGCGCCAGGGGCTGGCGGGCGCGGGCGGCCGCCCGCACCAGGGTCTCGACGCCCTTCGAGCGGTCGAGCCGGCCGCAATAGACGAAGCGCTCGCCGATCGGCGCGTCCGGCCGGAAGCGCCGCGCCTCGACGAAGTTCGGCACGTGGACGAAGCGCTCGCGCGGCCAGCCCCACTCCACCAGGGTGTCGATGACGAAGCGGCTCGGCACCGCGAACCGGTCGACGTTGTCCGCGTAGAGCCCCAGCCAGCGGTGCAGCGCGCTCTCCAGGGCGACGAGCCCCGAGACGGCGAGCGAGCCCTTGAGGCAGCGGTGGCGCACGGCGTTGTGGAACCGCCCGCCCCGGCAGGACGCGCAGGGGCGCCCGTCGCGCATCATCGTGTAGGCCGGACAGCCGAGCTTCAGGTCGTGCACGCTCATCACGACCGGGATGCCCCGCGCGCGCAGGAGCGGCAGGATCGCCGGGGAGAGGTGGTGGTACACGTTGTGGGCGTGCGCCACGTCCGGCCGGACCCGGTCGAGCAGCGCCGAGAGCCGGTCGCGCGCCTGGAACGAGTACAGGACCCGGCCCGCATTGATGAGCGTGCGCGCCGGGCCGTAGCCGCGCCCGAACTCGATCTCGTCCGGGAAGTAGGCGTCCCACGGGGTCGGCTGGTTGTTCGGGTGGCGCATCGCGAACGGCACCACCTCCCAGCCGATCGCCTCCATCAGCCGGTTCTGCTCCAGGAACACCACCTCGGCCCCGCCGCGCGGGTAGAAGTAGTTGTTGATCGACAGGAGCCGACCCGGCGGAGATGACTTGAGATTGACTGACATCGGCGCACCAAGTTTGCGTAACGTTGCAGACAAAGCCCGACGACCGCGGCGATCATCTTGGCCCCGGGACCGCCGCCTGCGGCGACGGACAGGGCCGGGAGGGTGAGGGGGGTCGGTCCCGCCGCGCCCGCGCGCCTAGCCCTGGATCGGGGTGCTGCCGGGAAGGAGGGCCGAGCGCGGGCGCGGCGCGGGGGACGGGCCGGAGGCGCGGGGGCGGTCGCCCTCGGCGATCACCCGGCTGTCGATCCAGGCGCCGGGCGGCACCCGGGAGCGCACCAGCCCGAGCCAGAAGCCCAGCGTGTAGACGTTCCAGGCGGAGACCGCGTAGAACCCGTAGCGCAGCGAGCGCCACTTCAGCGCCATGGCGCAGAACGGGAAGGCGAGGACCGCCGCCATCTCGGGGACCGCCAGGGCGCCCCGGGTCAGAAGCGGGACGCCGAAGAGGGCCGCCCACCACAGGTGGACCACCGCGCAGAGGCGGAAGATCACGTTGTTGCGGCAGACCAGCCGGAAATGCGGGCGGCCGAGGGCGGCGCGGAAGACCTCGCCGCTGGCGAAGGCGGTCTTGTTGGCGAGGCGCCGCGCCAGCAGCCGGTAATCGCCGTCGGAATGGCCGTAATGGTCGATCCCCGGATGGTCGATCCGCATCAGCGTCCAGCCGGCGGCGTGGAGCCGGGCGCCGAGTTCGAGCTCCTCGCTGCCGTGGAGGTTGCGGTCGGTGAACCAGCCGACCGACTCGAGCGCCGCCCGCCGGTAGAGGCCGCCGCAATCCAGGCGGGTGACCATGCCGGGGAGGCGGTCGGGCTCGCCGCGCTGCTCGCGGGCCTCGAACTCGACGTTGTCCATGGCCCGCTCGCGGATCAGCCCGCCCACGCCCGCCAGCCGCGGGTCGTCGGCCAGCGCCGCCAGGGCGGCGCGCACGAAGCCCGGATCGAGCCGCATGTCGCCGTCGAGGATCAGGACGTGATCGCCGCGGCTGTACTGGTAGCCGAGCTGTCCCCCCGCCCCGCAGGAGCGGTCGGCGGCGCGGGCCAGGGTCACCACGCGGATCGGGTAGCGGGCGGCGATCGCCACCGTCCGGTCGGTGGAGGCGCTGTCGGCGAGGATGACCTCGCCGTCGAGGCCGTCGAGCGCCGCGAGCGCGCTCTCGACCGCCATGGCGATGCGACCCTCCTCGTTCAGGGCCTTGATGACGATGCTGACGCTCGGCTGGTCCACGATCCACTCCGGTCGGAATCCCGGTCCGGCGCCCCGCTGTCCCGTTCCGGAAAGGATTTCGTTCCGGAGCGGCACAGGCAGGGACGCCGTGCCGAGTCCAGCGCAAGCCGGGCGCCAGCCGAGCGCGCGACGCGGCGCGCTGCCGTCATTAGGATCAAATTCCTGTATCGCGGATCGGGCCGGTCTCCGGGGCGGGCGGCCCCGCCGTCACCCCGCCCTCTGCGTCCGGCGCCGGACGACCCGGCGGGTGCGCCGGAGCAGCGCGAGGGCGCGGCGGGCGGGGCCGCTCGCCCGGAGGGCCGGGACGGCCGCCAGGAAGGCCGCGGCGAGCCGCCCGCGGCGGGTGCGCCCGGCGACGAGCGCCAGGAGCGGCAGCGCGTGATCCGCCCAGCTCGCCTTGTAGCCCTCGTCGCCGACCGTGAGGTCGTAGGTGTGCAGGTCGCCCCGGGCGATGAGGGCGCGGATCACCCCCTCGGTGAGCAGGCGGCCGACGGCGAACCGGCTCCAGTCCGGGCGGTAGCTGGAGACCAGGTAGACGTAGCGGCCGCGGAACTCCGCGCCCCACAGCCCGGCGACGAGGTCGCCGCCGACCCACAGCCCGGCCGCCCCGATCCCGCCCTCGCGGAAGGCCGTCCGGGTCACGCGCTCGTAGAAGGACGCCACCTCCCCGCGCGCGAAGGTGTCGCGCAGGCCCGACTCCCGCTGCCAGCGGGCCTTCTGGGCGATGACGAAGCGGGTCACCGCGAGGCGCTCCGCCTCGCTCTCCGCGAAGGTCAGCCGGACCGGCCCGGTCTCCGCGAGGCGGCGCGCGAGGCGGCGGTTCTGGGCGAAGAACTGGGTGCTGCGCGCCTTCGCGAAGGCCTCGAAGGTGGAGGGCAGCGCCGCCCCGCTGGCGCCGAGGGGGTCCGGCCGCAGGCCGGGGAGCTGCGCGAGCGGGTTCTCGACGCCGTCGAGGCGGCGGGGCATGCGCTGCAGGCGCACGAGGTCGACGGGCGGCAGGGCCTCCAGGATCCCGGCCCACAGGAGCGCGACGCGCGCCGGCTCCCACGAGGCGGCCGGGGCGACCACCGGCATGGCGTAGTCCGCGCGATCGCCGCCCAGGAATTCGAGCACCCGCAGGCCGGCCCGGCGGCGGATCCCGAGCGGCAGCAGCAGGAGGTCGGTCCCGTCCCGGGCCGTGACGTGGACGATGCAGGGGCGCGTGCCCGCCCGCGCCCCGAGCGTCTCCCACCACGCCGACAGCCACTCGTAGGTCTGGAACACGCTGCAGCCGCCGGCCGCCACGGCGCGGCGCCAAGCCGGCTCGGCCTCGGGCAGGGAAGCGTAGGCGCGGATCCGCCAGGGCAGGGCACCGGCCTCCGCCCCGTCGGGGGGCCGCACCCGGATGTCGTCGATCACCAAGACCCGCCCCCGCACCGCTGCCCTCCCCCCAAGATGGAGCCGCGTCGGCCGGAAACGATCCCATCCTGGGTCGCCATCGAGAGCCTTCGCACACCCCTGCGTAGTTTACCCTGCTCGAACGAAGGTTTTGGCGCGCCGGTCGATCTTGCTGTATTCAAGCAGCGAGGCCGAAAGCCGTGTCGTCGCGGGACGGGCGGGAATGTCCACACGAGAACTGCTCAAGGCCGGATTGCCGATTCTCGCACATCGCAGCGGGCTGGCGGCCCTCCTGGGCCGGCGCTACGGCGGCTGCGGCACGGTGTTCATGCTGCACAGCGTGGTGCCGGACGACGCCTTCCACCCGGACCGGAGCCTGCGCTGCCCGGTCTCGCGGCTCGACCGCGCCCTGCGCGCCCTGCGGGCGGACGGCATCGCCCTGGTCGGCCTGGACGAGGCGGTGCGGCGCCTGCGCGACCGGGTCCCGGGCCGCTTCGCCGCCTTCACGTTCGACGACGGTTTCGCCGACAACCTCACCCACGCCCTGCCGGTGATGGAGCGGCACGGCGCGCCCTTCACGGTCTACGTGGCCACCGGGATGATCACGGGCGCCATGGAGGCGTGGTGGCTCGAACTGGCCGACCTGCTGCGCCACCGGGACCGGATCGCGATCCCGGGCTTCGCGGCGCCCTTCGCCTGCCCGGACGCGGCGTCCAAGACCGCCGCGTTCCTGACCATCGAGCGCCGGATCCACGCCGATTACGGCCTGCTGCCCGGCCTGCGGCACCTGCTCGACGCGGCGGGCTCGTCGCCCGCGGCGCTGCTGCGCCGGGAGGGGCTCGACCGCGACGGCCTGCGCCGCCTCGCCGGGCACCCGCTCGTGACGATCGGGGCGCACGGCACGCGGCACATCGCCTTCGCGCCGGCCTCCGAGGCGGAGGTGCGGGCGGACCTCGCGGACAACCGCGCCTTCCTGGAGGGCGTGATCGACCGCCCGGTCCGCCACCTCGCCTACCCGTTCGGGAATGCCCGGGCCTGCGGCGCGCGGGAGGCGCGGCTCGCCCGCGACCTCGGCTTCGCCACCGCCGTCACGACCCGGCACGGGGCGCTGTTCCCGGCGCATCTCGACCACCTCCACGCCCTGCCCCGGGAAGTCCTGTCGGGCGACGAGACCGCCGCGAGCCTCGCCTGCAAGGTCCGGGGGTTCTACCGCGCCGTGGAATCCCGGCTCGGAGCGCCGGTCAGCCACATGGGGAGCGACCGGGCCGTCCCCGCCGCGGCTGCCGCCTGACCGTCCGGGCGGGCCGGGTCCGCCGCGCGGTCACGGCTCGGCCGAGCGGCGCATCTCGGCCTCGAGCCAGTCGACGAGGCACCGCAGGTCCGCCCGCGCCTGGAGGTGCTCGGCGATCCACAGGTCCAGGCGGTGCGGGCCGGGGGTGAAGCCGAAGGGCGCCACGAGGTGCCCGGCGCGGATCTCGGAGTCGACGAGCAGGCGCGGCGCCAGCGCGAGCCCCAACCCGCAGGCCGCCGCCTGGATCACGAGGTAGAAGTGCCCGTAGATCTCCTGCGGGATGATGCCGAGGTCCGGCCGGCCGACCGCCTCCCCCCACTCCGCCCAGGCGTTCGGCCGCGTCGCCGTCGCGAGGATGCGCGCCCGCGCCAGATCCTCCGTCCCGGCGAGCCCGAGGCGGGCCGCGTAGTCGGGGTGGCAGACCGGGCCGATCTCCTCGACGATCAGCCGCCGCGCCCGGGCGGTCGGCGGCGGGCGGTACATGCTGTTGCGGATCGCTACGCTGATCTCGTCGCGGATGAAGTCGACCTCGCCGTAGCTGATGTTGAGGCGCAGCTCGATGGTCGGGTTGCGCTGCTTGAACGCCTCCAGCCGCGGGATCAGCCAGTACATCATGACGGTGGCCGAGCACGACAGGGTGAGCGGCCCGGGCTGCACGCGCGAGATCGCGAGCTGGATCTGGTCGAAGGCCTCGCCGAGGCTGGCGGCGAGCTGGGCGCCCTCCTGGGTCAGGGTTACCGCGCGGGGGAGCCGCTCCAGGAGCGGCAGGCCGAACTGCGCCTCCAGCGCCCGGACGTGACGGCTCACGGCGCCGTGCGTGACGCCGAGCTCGGCCGCCGCCGCGCTCATGCTCCCGAGGCGGGCGGTGACGTCGAAGGCCCTGAGCGCGTTGAGCGGCAGGCGGGACAGCGGCATGGGGCTCCTCCCGGGGGCGGCCGGTGTGAGTTTTCTTCACGGATCGCTGCGCCGATGTCGAGTTCCCGGGCCGCCCGCGTGGTGTAACCTGCCCGGAGAACAGAACGGGTCAGGGCAGGACAACGCGAGAGGGCGCGGCGGCACCGTCCCGGAACGGGCGGCGCGCCAGCGGGACGGTGCGCATCCGCACGCATCACGTCCGCACGCTCCCGGCCCCGGCCAGAATCCGGACCCTCGACGGTCCGGCGGACCCTGACGGTCCGGACGCCGCGCGCAGGGAGGACCACGATGGCCGCGATCGCATCCACCGGGGAATCCGGCCTCTACGCGGCGGGGACGCGGCGCGGCGGCTGGCTCGTCGGGCTCGACCGCCTGATCGGCCACCTCGTCGAGGCGCCCGCTGCCGCCCTGGTGGCGGTCGAGATCGTCGTGCTGTTCATCGGCGTCTGCAGCCGCTACGTCTTCCACCAGCCGATCGTGTGGTCGGACGAACTCGCCGCGATGCTGTTCCTCTGGCTCGCCATGCTGGGGGCGGTCGTCGCCTACCGGCGGGCCGAGCACATGCGGATGACGGCGCTCGTCGCCATGGTCCGCCCCGGCTGGCGGCCCACCCTCGACGCGCTCGCGGTCGCGGTGAGCCTCGCTTTCCTGGTCCTCACCATCGGCCCGGCCCTCGACTTCGCCCAGGACGAGCTCTTCATCACCACCCCGGCGCTGGAGATCTCGAACGCGTGGCGCGCCGCGGCGCTACCCACCGGCATCGGGCTGATGCTGGTGACCGGCCTGATCCGCCTCGCCGAGAACCCGGACCGCCGGGCGGTGCTGGCCGCGCTCGCCACCGTGGCGGTGGTCGGCGGCGCCCTCTGGCTCGCCGCCCCCCTGTTCCGGCCGCTCGGCAACCTCAACCTGCTCCTGTTCTTCGTCGGCCTCGTCGGGGCGCTGGTCTTCGCGGGCGTGCCGATCGCCTTCGCGTTCGGCACCGCGACCTTCGCGTATCTGGCGCTCACCACGCGGCTCCCGACCCTGGTCCTGATCGGGCGGATGGACGAGGGGATGAGCCACCTGATCCTGCTCGCCGTCCCCCTCTTCGTCTTCCTCGGCCTCCTGATCGAGGCGACCGGGATGGCGCGGGCGATGGTCGGCTTCCTGGCGGCGCTGCTCGGCCACGTGCGCGGCGGCCTCTCCTACGTGCTGGTCGGGGCGATGTACCTCGTCTCGGGCATCTCGGGCTCCAAGGCCGCCGACATGGCCGCGGTCGCCCCCGTGCTGTTTCCCGAGATGAAGGCCCGCGGCGCCAAGGAGGGCGACCTGGTGGCGCTCCTCTCGGCCACCGGCGCCCAGACCGAGACCATCCCGCCCTCGATCGTGCTCATCACCATCGGATCGGTCACCGGCGTGTCGATCTCGGCCCTGTTCACCGGCGGATTGCTGCCGGGCCTCGTGCTCGGGGTGACCCTGTGCAGCCTGGTCTGGTGGCGCTACCGGGGCGAGGACCTGAGCCACGTGCGCCGGGCGACCGGCGCGGAGATCGGCCGCGCCCTGGTGGTGGCGGTTCCGGCCCTGGCGCTGCCCTTCGTGATCCGCTTCGCGGTGGTGGAGGGCATCGCCACCGCCACCGAGGTCTCGACCATCGGCATCGTCTACGCGGCGCTCGCGGGCCTCGTGATCTACCGGCAGTTCCCGCTCCGCCGCCTCTACCCGATGCTGGTGACGACCGCCTCGCTGTCGGGGGCGATCCTGCTGATCATCGGGGCGGCCACCGGCATGGCCTGGGCGCTCACGCAGTCGGGCTTCTCCGGCACCCTCGCCGCCATGATGAAGGCGCTCCCGGGCGGCGCCCCGGTCTTCCTCATCGTCTCGGCCCTCGCCTTCGTGGTGCTGGGCTCGGTGCTGGAGGGGATCCCGGCCATCGTGCTGTTCGGGCCGCTGATGTTCCCGATCGCCCGCCAGGTCGGCGTGCACGAGGTGCACTACGCCATGGTGGTGATCCTCGCGATGGGCATCGGCCTCTTCGCGCCGCCCTTCGGGGTCGGCTACTACGCGGCCTGCGCCATCAGCCGGATCCACCCCGACGCCGGCATGCGCCCGATCCTCGGCTACATCGCCGCCCTGGTGATCGGGCTCGCCGTGGTGATCGCGGTCCCGTGGATCTCGACCGGCTTCCTCTGATCCTCCGCCCCCCTGCCCGCGAGCCCCAGGGAGCCTTCCATGTCACGCCCGACGCGCCGCACCCTCCTGACGACCGGAGCCGCCGGGCTCCTCGCCGCGCCCTTCGTGGCCCGCGCCGCCGAGCCGGATGTCCGGCTCAAGTTCGGCAACATCGTCTCGGGCGACCACCCGCTGAACCTCGCCATGGGCCGGGTGCGCGACCGCGTCGCCCGGGAGACCGACGGCAAGGTCCAGATCGAGCTGTTTCCGAAGAACCAGCTCGGCTCGGACGCCGACATGCTGAGCCAGCTGCGCTCGGGCGCCCTCGAACTCTTCGCCCAGACCGGCGTGCTGATGTCGACCCTGGTGCCGGTGGCCTCGATCAGCGGCGTCGGCTTCGCCTTCCCGACCTACGACAAGGTCTGGGAGGCCCTCGACGGGCCGCTCGGCCGGCACGTCCGCGGCGCCTTCGAGAAGGCGAACCTCGTCTGCCTGGAGAAGTCCTACAACCACGGCTTCCGGCAGACGACCTCCTCGACGAAGCCGATCCGCACGCCGGAGGACTTCAGCGGCTTCAAGATCCGGGTGCCGCCCTCCCCGCTCTGGACCTCGATGTTCAAGTCCTTCGGGGCGGCCCCGGTCTCGATCCCCTGGGCCGAGACCTACTCGGCGATGCAGACGCGGATCGCGGATGGGCTGGAGCAGCCGCTGATCGGGCTCCTCGTCGACAAGATGTACGAGGTGCAGAAGTACTGCTCGCTCACCAACCACATGTGGGACGGGTTCTGGGTGCTGGCGAACCGCCGCGCCTGGGAGCGCATCCCGCCGAACCTTCGCGAGATCCTGGAGCGCAACATCAACCAGGAGGCCCTGGTGCAGCGCCGCGAGGTCGAAGAGTTGAACGCGACCTTGCAGGGCAAGCTGCAGTCGCTCGGCCTGCAGTTCTTCGAGGTCTCCAACGCCGATTTCCGGCAGCGCCTCGTCTCCGCGGGATTCTACGAGGAGTGGCGCAAGCGCTACGGCGACGAGGCGTGGTCGCTCCTCGAAGCCACCACCGGCAAGCTCGGGTGATCCACGACGTCGAGAGGCTGGTTCTTGTGGATGGGCTCCCCTTTTCCGGATCTCCTTCCGCTGACGCTGCAGTCGTCCGGAAAAGGGGGGTGGCAATGGAACCACGCGCTGTACTGACCACCCGAAGAGCCTATCGCAATCGGGCGCCGCGGCGCCCGGATCCCTCACAGCGTCACACCCTACGGAACCTGCCATGCAGCTGAAGGACAAGGTCGCGATCGTGTTCGGGGCCGGCTCGGTCGGACCGGGCTGGGGCAACGGCAAGGCCACGGCGACGCTGTTCGCCCGCAACGGGGCGGCGGTCGTCTGCGTCGACATCAACCGGGCCGCCGCCGAGGAGACGGTGCGGATCATCGAGTCCGAGGGCGGCCGGGCCACCGCCGCGTCCTGCGACGTCACCGATTCGGCCTCCGTCGCGGCCGTGGTCGCCGACACGGTCGGGCGCCACGGGCGGATCGACGTGCTGCACAACAATGTCGGCTACGCCCAGATGGGCGGCCCGGTCGAGCTCGACGAGGCGGATTGGCAGCGCACCCTCGACCTCAACGTCACGGGCTGCTTCCTGACCTGCAAGCACGTGCTGCCGCACATGCTGGCCCAGCGATCGGGCGCGATCGTCAACGTCTCGTCGATCGCGGCGGTGCGCTACACCGGCTACCCCTACGCCGCCTACTACGCCGCCAAGGCCGCGGTGAACAACTTCACCATGGGCATCGCGCTTCAATACGCGCGCGACGGCATCCGGGCGAACGCGATCATGCCCGGGATGATGAACACGCCGCTGATCCACCAGCAGATCGCCGGCCAGTACGCCGACCCCGAGGAGATGGTGCGCGCCCGCGACGCCGTCTGCCCGATGGGCCGCATGGGCACCGCCTGGGACGTGGCGCAGGCCGCCCTGTTCCTCGCCTCCGACGCCGCCGGCTACATCACCGGCGTGTCGCTGCCGGTCGACGGCGGCTTCTCCTGCCGGGCCGGGTGAGCGCCGTGGCAGCGTCCGTCCCTCCGACCCGGATCGAGGCCGACTACCTCCTCGAGAGCCTCACCGATCCGCGCCGCGCCGCCGAGATCATGGCGGGCGAGCAGTCGAGCGGCACCTTCGTGCCGGTGCCCGGCGAGACGCCGGAGCTGAAGGCGCGCGCCGCCGCCCGGGTCGAGCGCCTCGACCTCCTCGACGCGGCGCCGGAGACGCCGTCGCTCCCCTCCGCGGGGGCGACGGGCCGGCCGCGCCGCGCCCGCGTCACCCTGTCCTGGCCGCTCGACAATCTCGGCCCCTCGCTGCCGAACCTGCTCGCCACGGTGGCCGGCAACCTGTTCGAGCTGAAGCCGGTGACGGGCCTGCGCCTCCTCGACATCCGCCTGCCGGAGGCTTTCGCGGACGCCTATCCGGGACCGCGCTTCGGGATCGACGGCACCCGCAGGCTCGCCGGCGTCGAGGGCCGGCCCGTGATCGGGACGATCATCAAGCCGAGCGTCGGTTTCGACCCCCAGCAGACGGCGGACCTCGTCGCCAGCCTCTGCGCGGGCGGGATCGACTTCATCAAGGACGACGAGCTGCAGTCGGACGGGCCGTCCTGCCCCTTCGACGAGCGCGTGCGCGCGGTGATGCGGGTGGTCAACGCCCACGCGGACCGCACCGGCCGCAAGGTGATGGTCGCCTTCAACCTCACGGGCGACCTCGACCAGATGCGCCGCCGCCACGACCTGCTGGTGGCGGAGGGGGCCACCTGCCTGATGGCGAGCCTGAACTCGGTGGGGCTCGTCGGCATGATCGAGCTCGGCCGCCACAGCGCCCTGCCGATCCACGCCCACCGCAACGGCTGGGGCTACCTCTCGCGCCACCCGCTGCTCGGCTGGTCCTACGTCGCCTGGCAGAAGATCTGGCGGCTCGCGGGCGCCGACCACATGCACGTCAACGGGCTCTCCAACAAGTTCGCGGAGGACGACGACAGCGTGGTCGCCTCGGCGCGCACCTGCCTGACGCCGCTCTTTCCCGACAAGCCCTGCCTCGCCATGCCGGTCTTCTCCTCCGGCCAGGGGGTGCGCCAGGCGCCCGGCACCTACGCGGCGCTCGGCTCCACCGACCTCATCGTCACGGCGGGCGGGGGCATCATGGCCCATCCGGGCGGGCCGGCCGCCGGCGTCGCGGCCCTGCGCCAGGCCTGGGAGGCGGCGGTGGCCGGCATCCCGCTCGACGCCCACGCGCAAGCGCATCCGGAATTGCGGGACGCGATGGGGGCCGCCGCGTGAGCGCGCCCCTGCCGGCGGGGCCCCTCGTCGCCTTCTACGGCGACGACCTCACCGGCTCCTCGGCCGCCATGGAGGTGCTGGCCTTCGCGGGGCTGGAGACGGTGCTGTTCCTGGAGCCGCCCTCGCCGGGGCGCCTCGCCGCCTTCCCGACGGCGCGGGCGCTCGGCATCGCCGGCATGGCCCGCGCGCAATCGCCCGACTGGATGGACCGCCACCTGCCGCCGGTCTTCCGGCTCCTCGCCGGCCTCAAGGCGCCGATCCTCCACTACAAGGTCTGCTCCACCTTCGATTCCGCCCCGCATGTGGGCTCGATCGGCCGCGCGGCGGAGATCGGCGCCGCCCTCCTCGATCCGGCCTTCATCCCGATGGTGGTCGCCGATCCCGGGATGGGCCGCTACCAGAGCTTCGGCAATCTCTTCGCCATGGCGGGCGAGACCGGGCACCGCCTCGACCGCCACCCGACCATGGCCCGCCACCCGGTCACGCCGATGGACGAGGCGGATCTCGGCCGCCACCTCGCCCGCCAGACCGCGCTGCCGGTCGGCCTCGTCGACTTCGTGGCGATGAAGCGCGGCGAGGCCGCGGCGCAGCTCGCGCGCGCGCTTGCGGCGGGGGCGCGGATCGTCTCCCTCGACGTCCTCGACCGCGAGACCCTGGCCGAGGCGGGGCGGCTGATCTGGGAGCGCGGCGGGCGGCCGGTCTTCGGCATCGGCTCGCAGGGCTTCGAGGCAGCCCTCGTCGCCCATTGGCGCGCGGCGGGCCTGCTGCCCGCGGAGACGCCGCCGGCGCGGCCCGTCCCCGTCGCGCGGATCGCCGCCGTGTCGGGCTCGGTCTCGCCGGTGACGGCGGCGCAGATCGCCCACGCCCGGGAGCGCGGCTTCGCGGCGATCCGGCTCGACGCTTCGCTCGCCGTCGATGCGGACGCCTTCGCGCGCGAGACCGGCCGGGCCGCGGAGGCGGCACTCGCGGCTCTGGCTGAGGGCCGCGACCCGCTGGTCTTCACCGCGGAGGGGCCGGACGACCCGGCGGTGGCGCGGCTGCGCGAGGCGGTGCGCGGCGCGGGCGAGAGGGCCGAGGCGGTGGACGACCGTATCGGCGCGGGCCTCGGCACGATCCTGGCCCGGGTGATGCGCGAGGGGCGGCTCACCCGGGCGGTGATCGCGGGCGGGGACACCTCGGGCCGGGCCGCCGCGCAGCTCGGCATCGACGCGCTCTCGGCGGTGGCGCCGCTGGCGCCGGGCGCGCCGCTCTGCCGGGCGCACGGGGCCGGGGACGGCCCGGCGGGGCTCGACCTCGCGCTCAAGGGCGGCCAGGTCGGCCGGCCCGACTTTTTCCTGGCCGCCAAAGGCGCCTGATCCGGCATCCGGAAGATGACGTCCGGATGCCGGATCACCAGCCCGCGCGGCGCTTGAGCGAAGCCGCTTTCCGCATCGCGAAGCGATCGATCGGAAAGCGTATGAAACCGACGGGAGGGGACGAATGACGCAGCGACTGGCCGACAAGGTCGCCCTGGTGACGGGCGGCGCCCGCGGCATCGGGCTCGCGGTGGCCAAGGCCTTCGCCCGCGAGGGGGCGGTGGCGGTGATCGCCGACGTGAACCGGGAGGGTGCCGAGGCGGCGGCGGAGGGGATCCGCGCGGCCGGCGGGCGGGCCGCGGCGCTCGCCCTCGACGTGGCCGACCCGGCCTCGGTCGCCGGCGTGATCGCGGCGATCCTCGATCGGCACGGGCGCCTCGACATCCTGGTCAACAATGCCGGGGTCGGGGGCAACACGCCCTTCCTGGAGACGCGGCTGGAGGATTGGAACCGCATCATCGGCATCAACCTCACCGGCGCCTTCCTGGTGGCGCAGGCCAGCGCCCGCGCGATGGTCGAGGGCGGCGGCGGCAAGATCATCAACATCGCCTCGCTGTCGGGCCAGCGCGGCGGCGACGGGCGGGCGGCCTACGGCGCCGCGAAGGCCGGGCTCGAACTCCTCACCAAGGTGATGGCGGTCGAGCTCGCCGGGCACAACATCAACGTCAACAACATCGCTCCGGGCGCGATCGAGACCGAGATGGCGACCTTTGCCCACGACGCCGCGACCCGGGCCGCCTACGGCTACCTGATCCCGATGACCCGCTACGGCACGCCGGAGGAGATCGCGGACGCGGCCGTGTTCCTGTGCTCCGACGAGGCCCGCTACATCCACGGCCACACGCTCAACGTCGACGGCGGCTTCCGCGCCGCGGGCCTGATGTTCAAGCGCCGCCCGCCCGCCGCCTGACGCCCCGAGGGAGGACGCCCCATGACCGCCGACGCCAAGCCCGCGATCGCGCGCCGCTACGCCGACCTCGACGGCACGAGCCTGCACTACCTCGACGCGGGCGAGGGCGAGGCGGTCGTCCTCGTGCACGGCATCCCGCAGACCTCCCACGAGTGGCGCCACGTGATCCCGCGCCTCAGCCAGCGCTACCGGGTGATCGCGCCGGACCTGCGGGGCCTCGGCGATTCCGCGCGGCCGGCCACCGGCTACGACAAGAAGACCCTGGCGGACGACGTCTGGCAGCTCGTCCACGGGCATCTCGGCCTGGAGCGGTTCTTCCTGGTCGGCCACGACTGGGGCGGGCCGGTCGCCTTCTCGCTCGCCGCGCAGCACCGGGAGGCGGTGGCCCGGCTCGCGATTCTTGACGTGGTGATCCCGGGCGACGGGGCCGACTTCTCGCAAGGGGGCCGGCGCTGGCACCACGCCTTCTTCCGCACCCTCGACCTGCCGGAGGCGCTCTGCGCCGGCCGCGAGGACCTGGTGGTGCGCTGGCTGTTCGACCATTACGGCCACCGGCCGACCGCCATCCCGGAGGCCGACCAGCGCGAGTACTTGCGCACCTACACGACGTTCGGGGCCTTCCGGGCGATGCTCGCCTTCTACCGCGCCCTGCCGCAGGACGCGGAGGACAACCGGGCGATGCTCGCCCGCGACGGCAAGCTGCGGATGCCGGTCCTGGCGCTCGGCGGCGCGGAGAGCTTCGGGCGCGGGACGGAGTGCATCGAGTCCCTGCGGCGCGTCGCCGAGGACGTGCGCGGCGGGGTCGTGGAGGCCTGCGGCCACTGGATCCCGGAGGAGCAGCCGGAGGTGCTGTGCGGGGAGCTGCTGCGGTTCTTCGAGGAGGCGCGGGAGGCATGAACCCTCCCCCCTTTGCGGGGGAGGGTGGCCTGCGGAGCAGGCCGGGAGAGGGGAACCACGCTTCAGGAATTGGCTGAACCGTGGTGGCTGGCGCCACATCCTGAAACCTGGATCCCCTCTCCCGGCTCACTCCGTTCGCCACCCTCCCCCGCAGAGGGGGAGGGTTATGGCGGGCGCCCGCCTCACTCCCCGCGCGGCAGCAGCGCATCCCGCACCAGCGGCTCGATCGCGGGCCCGCCCCTCTCCCCCGCCAGGGCGAAGCCGCCCCAGCCGCGATAGACCCAGACCGCCCACGCGAAGCCCTGCGCCTCGGCGAGTTGGCGCACGTCCCGGAAGTAGCGCGCGCGCTCGGCCTCGAGCGTGCCCTCGCCCCGCCGGGCGCCGAACTCGCCGAGCAGGATCCGCCCGGGCGGGATGCCGTTGCGCCGCGCCCACGCGGCGACCGTCCCGAACAGGCGCGCGAGGTCGTCGCGGCCGAAATCCGACCGGGCGTAGTTCGTCAGCGTCGCCGCCATGGCGCCGAGCGCCCTCGCCCGCTCCACCGGCGACAGGGACGAAGCGGCGATCGCCGCCCGCGACGCGTCGAGCATCTCCGTCAGGGGCCGCGCCCGCGCCGGATAGGGCACGTCCGCGAAATAGCGAGTGTCGGCCCAGGGCGCGCCCTGATGCGTGAAGGGGCCGGGCTCGTAGCTGTGGAAGGTGAAGAGCAGCGCCGGATCCCCGCGGAAGGGCGTGGCGTCGAGGGCGACCAGCTCCGGCGCTGCGTTGTACGAGCCGCCCCCGAGCACCAGCAGGAGGTCGGGCGCGCGAGCGCGGGCAGCCCGGTAGGCGGCCTCCAGCATCGGCTGCCAGGCGCGGGTCGGGATGACGGGCTCGTTCATCACTTCCAGGGCCACCCGCTCCCGGGCCAGCGGCGCGAGATCGCCGGCGATCTCCCCCAGCGCGGCGAGGTAGGCGCGGAAGGCCGGGTCCTGCGGGCCCGCCACCAGGGCGCGGTCGTTGAACGGCCCCTCGCCGGCGCTCGGATGCAGGTCGACGATCACCCCGAGGCCGACGGCGAGGAAGGTCTTCACCTGCTCCAGCACCATGACCCGGACGGCCCGCTTCCGGTCGCGGTCGAAGGCCAGGAAGGGAGCCGGGTCGACGGCGAGCCGCACGAAGTCGAAACCGGCCTCGCGCAGGGCCCGCATCTCGGCGACCGGCATGATCCGGTCCGGCCCCGCGAAGGGCGGGAAGACGATCGTGTCCTTCCGGATCCCCCCGACCTCCGCCCAGCCGAACAGGTGCGAGACCCCGATCCCGCGGCGGAACCGCGGCTCTCCCGCCGCGGCCGGGAGCGCCGCGGCAAGGGTGCAGGTGACGATGAGCCAGACCAGGATCCGCCGCGACAGCCGCATCGTCCCTCTCCTCGCGCCAGGGGTCACGGCCGCGCGTCCGGGGCGAAGAGCGCGTCCCAGCGCATCCGCCGCGCCAGGAGCCGCACCCCGTCGGCACTGAGATGGTCCCGGTCGCGGTAGAGGGCGTGGTCCTCCAGGACCGCGAGGCAGCGCCCGGTCCCGCACAGCTCCCGCTCGAAATCGACGACCTCCACGCCTTGCGCGCGGGCCCGCGCCAGCAGGTCGAGGATCGGCCGCCGGACGCGCCGGTAGGTCTCGACCGGATACCCGCAATCCGCCTCGCCCCCGATCACCGGCTTGCCCTCGGCCCGCCGCTCCAGGCAGCGGCCGAGATCGAGGGGCCCGAGCGGCGGCGGCGCCACCAGCACGACCCGCCGGCCAAGGCCGCGGATCGCCGCGACCGTGCGGGCGAGCCCGGCCAGCAGCGCGTCGGGGTCCTGGGGCCGCTCGGCGAGCCCGCCGGGCGTCTGCGCGAGGGTGCGCCAGTCATGGTCCTCGCCGCCCGGCACGTATTGGACCAGCGCGCTCGACAGGACCACGAGCCGGATGCTCGGCGTCTCGGCGAGATGGCGCAGCACCGCCTCGTTGAAGCGCAGGCACCGCTGCGCCCAGTCCCGCGTGTAGACGGCCCCGTCGACGGGCGCGAGGCCCAGGAACGGCCCGCAGACGCTCTTCGTCGCCTGGACGATCCCGCCCGGCGAGGCCGGCGCCAAACCGGGCACCAGCGCCATCGCGAAGGAATCGCCCCAGAGCATCGTGCGGGGCGCCGCGGCGGTGGCGCAGGCGGCGAGCGCCGGGACGTCCGCCTTGGTGTCGCAGACCTCCCCGAGGCCCGCCCCGCCCTCCCGCGCCCGCATCGCGGCGCTGCCCTCCGGCGGCAGGGCGGCGAGGCTCGCTCCGACGAGCAGGGCCGGGATGGCCGCCAGGATCAGGATCGTGCGGCGGGTGACGACGAGGCCCCGGAAGCGCTGCTCGACGAAGCGGTATTGCAGCTCCGCCGCCGCCGCGACGAGGACGAGGAGCGCCGCGTTCAGGGCCGGCGGCACCGGTGTCAGGAACAGGTTGTTCGCGAAGGCGAAGAACGGCCAATGCACGAGGTAGAGCGAGTAGGAGCGGTCGCCGACCGCCACGAGCCCGGCCGTCGCCCGGGCCGCGGCTGGGCTCGTGGCGGTCGGCGCGGGGACCAGCAGCACGGCGGTGGCGATGCAGACCGCCAGGGCCGGCAGGCCGGGATGCCCCTGGGCGGTGACGCAGAGGGGCAGGCCGACGAGCAGGGCCGCGCAGGCGCCGCGCAGGAACCGGGCCCGCAGCGGCGGCACGAGGTTGCGGCCGACGGCGAGGGCGGTGATCGACCCGATCGCGAGCTCCCAGGCCCGGCTCGGGAACAGGTAGAAGGCGGCCGGGACGCTGCGCGTCATCAGCCAGGCGCAGACGAGCAGGCTCGCGACCGCGCCCACCCCGACCAGCACCGGGCGGAAGCGCCGCGAACACAGCATCAGGGCCGCCGGCAGCACGAGGTAGTACTGCTCCTCCAGGGACAGCGACCAGACGTGGAGGAGCGGTTTCAGGGCGGCCTGGGTGCCGAAATAATCGGCCTGCTTCCACAGCACGACGTTCGCCGTGAAGGTGACGGCGCCCGCGAGCTGCAGGACGAAGTTCCGGAACTCGGTGCCATCGAGCAGGAGCGGCGCCGCGAGGCTGGTGACGGCGAGCGTCGCGTAGGCCGCCGGGAGGAGACGCCGGGCGCGGCGCGCGTAGAAGCCCCGCAGCGAGAAGCGCCCTGCGGCAAGGTCCCGGTCGACGATGCCGGTGATCAGGAAGCCCGAGATGACGAAGAAGATGTCGACGCCGAGGAAGCCGCCGGGGAGAAAGGGGAAGCGGGCGTGGTCCAGGATCACCGCGATGATCGCCCAGGCGCGCAGGACCTGGATGTCGGCGCGCAGGGAGGGTCCGCCGGCCTCGCGCCGCACCGCTGCCGGCCATGCCCGGACGGGACCGTCCAAGGGTCCCGCCAAGGGTCCCGCCCTCACGAGTCTCGCGTCCATGCCGCCCCTCCCGCGCCGTCCCGGATCGGCACGCCTCCCGCGCCCGGGGCCGCTCCGATGCCCCGGCCGCGCAAGCGGGGTGCCAGCGCGGCCGGTCCGGGCCGGTGCCCGATCGCGGGACGGGCGGGCTGGCCCGCCCCTTGCCGGCTCCCCAGCGCGGGCGGGCGGCGAATCCCGGTTCGGGGCAGCCCCCGGCCCGCCGCGCATCAGCCGAGGGTCAGCCGCACGTGACGCAGGCCGTGACAGCCCTGCCGGGGGACCGGACGCTCTCTCTCTCCGAGAAGGCGTTCCGCGCGACGCTGTTCTGCGTCACCGTCCTGCTCTACTGGATCAACCTGGAGCCCTTCACGGATCTGAGCCGGGCCAGCTACCTCGACGTGAAGTCGCAGGCGGACCAGTTCTGGCAGCTCGCCATCCTCGGGCTGGCGGCCTGCCACCTCGCCTTCCTGATCGCCCGCCACGCCGCCCGGATCCGGCTCATCCTCAGCCCGCTGACCCTGGTGATGTTCGGATGGTTCGCGGTGACGGCCCTGGCCTCGCCGGAGGCGGACCTGTCGCTGCGCCGGCTCGTCCTCAACGCCCTGGTCCTGATCCAGGCGGGTTCGCTGCTGCTGCTGCCCTGGGACCAGCGCAGCTTCGCCCGGCTGCTCGGAGCCTGCGCGGGCGTGATGCTGCTCCTGTGCTACGGGGGGGTGATCCTGGTGCCGAACCGGGCCATCCACCAGGCGACCGACGTCTGGGAACCGGACCTCGCGGGGGGCTGGCGCGGCTCCTTCGCGCACAAGAACGAGGCGGGCGCCGGGATGGCGATCCTGTGCTTCATCGGGCTCTACGTGGCGCGCACGGGCTCGCGCGCGGGCGGCCTCGCGATCGCGGCGGCGGCCTTCGTGTTCCTGCTCTTCACGCGCTCGAAATCGCCCCTGATGCTGTTTCCGGTGTCGCTGATCGCGGCGCGCCTGCTCACCGCCGGGATCGGGCGCGGCTGGAAGCTCGCCCTCGCCGCCCTGATGCTGGTCTTCACGCATCTCCTGACGATCGGGTCCGTCACGCTGGAGCCGGTGCACGCCTTCGTGCACGCGACGATGTCGGACCCGACCTTCACCGGACGCGACCAGATCTGGACCTTCACCATCGCGCATATCCTGCAGCGCCCGGTCCTCGGCTGGGGCTTCCAGGCCTTCTGGGGCACCGCCGGCCTCGTCCACAGCTGGTCGTTCACCGAGTCCTGGGGGGCGCGGGCGGCCCACGCGCACAACGCCGTGCTCAATATGGCGGTGCTCACCGGCGTCGTCGGCCTGATGCTCTCGATGCTCTGGACCTTCTGGCAGCCCCTGCGCTGCTTCCTCGCCAACGCCGCCCGGACCGATTCCGCGGCGTGGGCCAACCGCTCCCTCGACCTGATGTTCATCCGGATCTGGTGCTTCGTCCTGCTGCTCACCGGCTACGAGGCGATCCTGTTCACGGGCGGCAAGACGGTCTGGTTCGTGATGCTGACGACGGTGTTCGGCCTGCGCTTCAGCGCCCTCGCACCCGCCCCCACCGCGGCCCGGACGTGATGCGCCGATTCACGACGCGGTGAGCGGCCGAGCGACATAGGTGAATGCCGCCGCCGGACGGCCACAGTGTAATCCGGGCGATGCCGGACATCCCCGACCCTCCGCCCGCGCCGGACCCCTCCCGCCCGTTCCGGGACTTCTCCACCCGCCTGCTCTCGCGCGACCCCCTGGACCACGCCTGCCTCAGCCGCTCGACCGAGGCGCTGGCGGTCTCGCGGGAGATCCTGCGCGTGCCGGTTTATCGCCCCCTGCGCGGGCTGGCGCATCGGTCACGCGGTGCGACGGACTGACGGTCACGCTCGAGGCGCATGCACCGGAATCGAGCGCCATGGCGGAGCGCCGGCCAGATCGGAGGTGACGTCCGTCTCGCGCAACACCCTCCGGTGCGAAGGACCAACGGCTCCCGTGCGGAATAGATCGTCAACCGTCGCTTGACGGGCGACGGTCATGATCCGTACTCGGCCGCCGGATGAGAATTCGGAACGTCAAACACAAAGGCCTGCGGCGACTGATCGAGAAGGACAATGCGTCCGGCTTGCCGGCCGCGGTCGTCGACAAGGTCCGCAAAATCCTCTTCTTCCTGGACGCCATGGAGGCAGAGGATGAGCTGTCCGCCTTGCCGAGCTGGAAGCCGCATCAATGGCAGCATTGGCGAGCGTGCCGGCTTATGGGCGCTCCATGTCACCAAAAACTGGCGCATCACAGTCATAATCGACCACAATGAGATCGACATATACGACCTCGATTATGAGGATTATCATTGACACGAGTTGTCGCCAGAGGGTGGATTTCTGATGACTGACACCGGATATCGATTGAAGAACCCGCCGCATGTCGGAAGCTTCATCCGCACGGAAATCATCGAGCCGAACAGCCTGACCGTGACGGCCGCTGCCGACGTGCTGGGCGTGACGCGGCAGGCCTTGTCGCCGCTCCTGAACGAGAACGCGTCCCTGTCACCCGAGATGGCGCTGCGCATCGAGAAGGCCTTCGGCGTGAAGATGGACACGCTGATGCGGATGCAGAACGCCTACGACATCGCGCAGGCACGCGCCCGCGGAGGCGAGATTGACGTTAGGCGCTATGTGCCCAAGAACAACGAGAGCACCGCGCAGCCGGGAACACCCTGAATAATACAAACGGCCCAGGATGCCGACGCATCGATTCGATCTCGGGCAGGCCCGAGATCGACGGGGCCGTTGACCATCTCGAATGTTCGACACCAAGCCCAAGTATACGAATTCTGGGCTTGGCGAAACTTCGAGACGCGCCCCCTCCCGACGAAGCGAGAAGGCCCGCACCGGTCTCCCGGCGCGGGCCTTCTCGTCGTCTCGCCGTGGCGACCCGGGCGGTGCCCGGGCCGGTCGGGCTTACTTCTTGTCGGCGGCGCGGGCCTTGAGGGCCGCGCCGAGGATGTCGCCGAGCGAGGCGCCCGAATCGGCCGAGCCGAACTGGGCGATCGCCTCCTTCTCCTCGGCCATCTCCAACGCCTTGATGGAGAGCTGCACGCGGCGCGCCTTGCGGTCGAACTGCGTGACGCGGGCATCCACCTTCTCGCCGGCGGCGAAGCGCTCGGGGCGCTGGTCGCCGCGGTCCCGGGCGATCTCGGCCCGGCGGATGAAGGCCTGGAGGTCGGTGTCGACGATCTTCACCTCGATGCCGGATTCCTTGACCTCCAGCACCTCGCAGGTGACGACCTGACCCTTGCGGATCTCGCCGGCATCCGCGAAGGGGTCGCCGCCGAGCTGCTTGACGCCCAGCGAGATGCGCTCCTTCTCGACGTCGACGTCGAGAACCTGGGCACGCACCATGTCGCCCTTCTTGAACTCCTCGATGACCTGCTCGCCCGGACGGTTCCAGTCGAGGTCCGAGAGGTGGACCATGCCGTCGACGTCGCCCTCGAGGCCGATGAACAGACCGAACTCGGTCTTGTTCTTGACCTCGCCCTCGACCTCGGACCCGACCGGGTGCTTCTCGGCGAAGGCCTCCCAGGGGTTCTGCAGGGTCTGCTTGAGGCCGAGCGAGATGCGGCGCTTGACCGGATCGACCTCCAGGATCTGCACCTCGACCTCCTGGGAGGTGGAGACGATCTTGCCCGGATGGACGTTCTTCTTGGTCCAGCTCATCTCCGAGACGTGGATCAGGCCCTCGATCCCCGGCTCCAGCTCCACGAAGGCGCCGTAGTCGGTGATGTTGGTCACGCGGCCCTTGAGCTTGGCGTTGACCGGGTAGCGGGCGGCGATGCCCTCCCACGGATCGGCCAGAAGCTGCTTGATGCCGAGCGAGATGCGGTGCGTCTCGTGGTTGATCTTGATGATCTTGACCTTGACCGTCTGGCCGATGTTGACGACCTCGGACGGGTGGTTGACGCGGCGCCACGCCATGTCGGTGACGTGCAGCAGGCCGTCGATGCCGCCGAGGTCCACGAACGCACCGTACTCGGTGATGTTCTTGACCACGCCGTCGATGACCTGACCCTCTTCGAGGTTCGCGACGAGCTCGGAGCGCTGCTCGGCGCGGCTCTCCTCGAGGACGGTGCGGCGCGACACCACGATGTTGCCGCGGCGGCGGTCCATCTTGAGGATCTGGAAGGGCTGCGGCGTGCCCATCAGGGGCGTGACGTCGCGGACCGGACGGATGTCGACCTGCGAGCGCGGCAGGAACGCCACGGCGCCGTCGAGGTCGACCGTGTAGCCGCCCTTGACCTGGTTGAAGATGGTGCCGGAGACGCGCTCGTTGTTCTCGAACGCCTTCTCGAGCTTGACCCAGCTCTCCTCGCGGCGGGCCTTGTCGCGGGAGATCACCGCCTCGCCGAGCGCGTTCTCGATGCGGTCGACGTAGACCTCGACCTCGTCGCCGACGCCGATGGGCTGGTCGCGGCCGGGGCCGGTGAACTCCTTGAGGGGAACGCGCCCCTCGGTCTTGGCGCCGATGTCGATGACGGCGACGTCCTTCTCGATCGCCACGACCCGGCCCTTGACCACGGAGCCTTCCGTGATCTCGTGCTCACGGAACGACTCTTCGAGGAGGGCGGCGAAATCCTCGCGGCTCGACGCGACGCCTTGCAAACCTGCGGACATTGAAGCTCCTTGAGATCGCCCGGCCCCTTCGGGGTCCGGACGGCGCCGGCGGCTCGTGTGACGGGCCGCTCCTGCCCGCCGGAGTCCCGGCGGCTTCGCGAAGCCACCCGGAACGCGCGCTCCCGTCGGGAGCGTGCCGGCGCAAATCGACGGACAGGACCGTGTTGTCCCCGAAGAGGCCGCGCCATGCGAAAGAGGGGCGCACGGCCCCTCCCCTCACCGCGCGCGGACTTCGCGGGATGGGGCGCTGTAGCGCAAAAGTGGTTCAGGCGCAAGAAGATGCTTCGTCTCGGCGGCAGAGCCGCAGCGTCTCGCCTGAACCGCAGAGAAAAAGGCAAACCCAGTCAATTGACACGCAACAGGGACCCGCATACCGTTAGGTGACTCCGCAGTGGCGCATCGATGATCTCAAGCTATCTGCATAAGGGCTTGAGAGAACTCTTCGAGCAGGGCGTCACAGCGAAGATCAATAGACAATTTCATGCCAGACTTCTGCGTTGCCTCGACGCTCTCGATACAGCCCGGGAGCCGGAAAACATGGACATCCCAGGTTACAGATTCCATCCCCTGCGTGGGTTCAATCCCATCCGATATTCCGTCCATATCAACGGGCCGTGGTGCATCACATTCGAGTTCGACGGCGAGGATGCCCAGCGCGTCGATTTCGAACAGTATCATTGACCCACCATGCGCCTGATCGAAGCGATCGGCGTGTCGGCCGGCCTGTGCGGCGCAGATCTGCTCTGCACAGGCACGTCGCTCCGCAGACGCGAGCGGATCTGGTACGATGCCGGGATGGCTGTCGTGGCAGCAGGAGGTCGTCCATGAGCGAGGAGGTGCCGGTCCGCCGGAGAGCGCCGACCCATCCCGGCGCGATCCTGCGCGAAGACGTGCTGCCGGCTCTGGGACGACCTGTCGCGGAAATCGCCGGGCACCTTCGTGTCACGCACCAGCACCTTCACCGCGTGCTGGCGGAGCAGTCGGGCGTCTCACCCGAGATGGCGCTCCGGCTGGGCAAGCTCTGCGGCAATGGTCCCGACCTCTGGCTGCGGATGCAGGAGGCCTATGACCTCTGGCAGGCGAAGGCCCGGCTCGGGGACGAGATCGACGCGATCCCGACCCTAAAGGCCGCGGGCTGACCGGCCGGGCGGCGGGAGGCCGCCCCGGCCGGTTCCCGCCAGCGTGTCAGATCTCGTCCTCGTCCTCCTCCTCGCCCCGGTTCAGGGGCTTGAGGCGGGCGAAGACCGAGGCCGCGTCGAGCCGCTCGTCGCGGCCGGGGCGGCGGGGCTCGTCGCGGTCGTCCTCCTCATGCTCGGGCAGGACCGAGAGTTCCGCCGGCATCAGGGTCTGGCCGCCCTCGGCGCCCTCGACCGCCGCCGGCCGGTCCTTGGCGGCGCGCTGCACCTCGAAGTCGAGGTCGATCTGCGAGCACAGGCCGAGGGTGACCGGGTCCATCGGCTGCAGGGAGGCCGAGTTCCAGTGGGTGCGCTCGCGGATCTGCTGGATCGTCGACTTGGTGGTGCCGACGAGGCGCATGATCTGCGCGTCCTTGAGCTCCGGATGGTTGCGCAGCAGCCAGAGGATCGCGTTCGGGCGGTCCTGGCGGCGCGACAGGGGCGTGTAGCGCGGCCCCTTGCTGCGCTTGACCTCGGGCAGCTTCACCTTCGACACCGCCACCTTCATGCGGTGGGCCGGGTTCTTCTGCGCCTTCTCGATCTCCTCGCGGGTGAGCTGGCCGGTGGAGACCGGATCGAGCCCCTTGATGCCGCTCGCCACCTCGCCGTCCGCGATGCCCTTCACCTCCAGCGGGTGCAGCTTGCAGAAATCGGCGATCTGATCGAAGGACAGCGACGTGTTCTCGATGAGCCAGACGGCCGTCGCCTTCGGCATCAACGGACCCTGGGACATGCAGCACCTCCTCGGGCGCCCCCGGCGGGAGCGCGACGCCGCCGGGACCTGCCGGCGGACCTGAATGACGACCCCACGCGCGGCAGAAGGCGGCGGGCGGCGCCGGGGGCACCGCCGACATCCCGGGACACCCGGAACGTCCCGTCTCACGCTGTGAGGGAGAAGCCCGCAATATAGGCGCGTCGCCCGGAGGGTGCAAACCGGTTTTGGGCCACCCCGCCTCAGGCGAAGAGGCTCGACACGCTGGTCTCCTCCGCGGTCCGGCCGATCGCCTCGCCGAGGAGGGGCGCGATGGTGGCGACCCGGATGTTGCGGGCGAGCTTCACGGCCTCGGTGGGCTGGATCGAATCCGTGATCACCAGCTCCTTGAGCTTCGAGGCGGCGATGCGCGAGACCGCGCCCCCCGAGAGCACGCCGTGGGTGATGTAGGCCGACACGTCCTTGGCACCCTGGGCGAGCAGGGCCTCGGCGGCGTTCACCAGCGTGCCGCCGGAATCGACGATGTCGTCGACGAGGATGCAGGAGCGGCCCTCGACGTCGCCGATGATGTTCATGACCTCGGACTCGCCCGGCCGCTCGCGGCGCTTGTCCACGATGGCCAGCGGCACGTCGATGCGCTTGGCGAGCGCCCGGGCGCGCACCACGCCGCCGACGTCGGGCGACACCACCATCATGTCGGCCGGATCGAGGCGCTCCTTGATGTCGCGCACCATCACGGGCGCGGCGAAGAGGTTGTCGGTCGGGATGTCGAAGAAGCCCTGGATCTGCCCGGCATGCAGGTCGAGGGTGAGGACCCGGTCGGCGCCGGCCTCGGTGATCAGGTTCGCCACGAGCTTGGCCGAGATCGGCGTGCGGCCCGAAGTGCGCCGGTCCTGCCGGGCATAGCCGAAATACGGGATCACCGCGGTGATGCGCCGGGCCGAGGAGCGGCGCGCGGCGTCGATCATGATGAGGAGTTCCATCAGGTGATCGTTCGCCGGGAAGGAGGTCGACTGGACGATGAAGACGTCCTCGCCGCGCACGTTCTCCTGGAGTTCGACGAAGATCTCCATGTCGGCGAAGCGCCGCACGGAGCAGAGGGCGAGCGGCTGCTCCAGGTAGGCGGCGATCGCTTCCGCGAGGGGCCGATTCGCGTTGCCCGCCACGATCTTGATGGAGGATTTCATCGCCATGTCGTTGGTCCTGGCCGCCGGAAGAGGGTGCCGGGCCCGGCGCGGCGGCCCGGCTTTAACAGGGGGCGGTGAGCGTCACAATGCCTTCATCGACACGCCTCCCGCCTCGACGTCAGGGCTGGAGCAGCTTGTGCAAGTGGACGATGAAGTAGCGGGTGAGCGCACTATCGACGGTCTGCTGAGCCTTGGCCTTCCACGCCATGGCGGCACTGGCATAGTCGGGAAAGATCCCGACGATGTCGAGCCGCGACAGGTCCCGGAAGGTGATGCCGTCGAGGCTGGTGAGTTCGCCGCCGAAGACGAGGTGGAGGAGCTGGGTCGGCTCGGTGGCCTGACTCGGCTGGGGACCGGTGGTGCTCATGCGGGCATCTCTCGCGCTGTCGGGCCGCCGCCGGCCCGGCTCCCGGTTGCAAGCGGCGCGCCGCGCGTCAAGCCGGGAATCGCCGGCGGACGGGCGGACGGGGCGGCAGGTCGCGCGGACCCGCCGCCGCGGCCCTACCCCGCCTGCCCCAGGGTCGGGTAATCGACGTAGCCCACAGGACCCCGGCTGTACCAGGTCTTGGTGTCGTCCTTGGCGAGCGGCGCCCCCTGGGCGAGGCGCGCGGGCAGGTCGGGATTCGCGATGAAGGGACGGCCGAAGGCGATCGCGTCCGCCCGTCCCTCGTCGAGGGCGGCCTGGGCGCGGGGCCCGTCATAGTCGCAGTTGAGGACGAGCGGCCCCGCGAAGGCCGCCCGGATGGCCGGGGCGACCGGCGGATGCGCGGCCTTGCCGAAGGTGCCGTCCGGCCCCGGCTCGCGCAGTTCCAGGAAGGCGAGGCCGAGCCGCGAGAGGGCGGCGGCCGCTGCCCCGAACAGGGGCTCGGGCTCGGGATCCTCGACGCCCTGGATCGGCTCGTTGGGCGAGAGGCGCACGCCGGTGCGGTCGGCCCCGACCACGTCCGCCACCGCGCCCGCCACCTCGGCGAGCAGCCGGATCCGGTTCTCCACCGGCCCGCCGTAGCGGTCCTCGCGGGTGTTGCTGGAGCGGCGCAGGAACTGGTCGATGAGGTAGCCGTTCGCGGCGTGGATCTGCACCCCGTCGAATCCGGCCTCGACGGCGTTGCGGGCCGCCTTGGCGTAATCGTCGAGGAGGCGCGGGATCTCGTCCTCGCGCAGGGGCCGGGCCTGCGCGTAGGGCTGCTTGCCCGCGTAGGTGTGAGCCTGGCCCGGCGCCGTGGTGGCGGAGGCCGAGACCGGCGCCGCGCCGCCGAGGAAGTCGGGGTGGACGATCCGGCCCATGTGCCAGAGCTGGGCCACGATCCGCCCGCCGGCCCGGTGGACCGCCTCGGTCACGGGCTTCCAGGCCTCGGTCTGCTCCGGGCTCCACAGGCCCGGCGCGAAGGGCCAGCCCAGGCCCTCGCGGCTGATGCCGGTCGCCTCGCTGATGATCAGGCCGGCCCCCGCGCGCTGCGCGTAGTACTCGGTCATGAGCGGGGTCGGCACGTGCTCCCGCGTGGCCCGGCCGCGGGTCAGCGGCGCCATCAGGATACGGTTCGGCGCGTGGATCGCGCCGAGCGTGATCGGATCGAACAGGGAGGGCACGGGAAACTCCGCTCTTGCGCTGCAGCGCAGCATGGGCACTCCCTAGGTAGGCGGCGCCTCCCCTCCAGACCAGGGCGATCCGGGCAGCCCTGCACCCGAAGCAAACCGGCCTAGCGGCCCGTCTTCGCCTGCGCCTTCGCCTCGTCGAGGGCCTTGCGGCAGCCGGATTCGTCGCCCTTCCGGGCGGCCTCGCGGGCGCGGTTGAGGCTGGCGCGGGCCTCCATGACGCCGGTGCCGGCGCCGGCCTGGGCGGCGGCCTGCGACTCGCCCGAGCCCGGCTCCGGCCCCTTCGGCAGCGCGGAGGGCGGCACGCCCTCGGCCTTGGCGGCCTCGCCCTGCGCCTCGCGGCGGCTCGACACCTCCTTGCTCGCCGTCGAGGTCGAGATCACGTCCCGCGTCTGGTCGGAGAGCGACGGCTCGAAGGCGGCGATGTCCTGCTCGCAGGCGGCCATGGCGGGCGCGGCCGCGAGCGTCCCGAGGAGGGCGGCGAGGGGGAGGTTGAGCTTCATCGGGACGGCTCCGTCAGGGGGTCGCCCGCTCAACCGCCGCGGCCGCGGGTCCGTTCCGGACGAGAACGGGGCCGCCCGCTCGCGCGGGCGGCCCCTGGTGCATGCGGGTCCGGCGCCGTCAGGCGCTGAGCTTGTCGCGCACGGGCAGCTGGCGCACCCGGCGGCCCGTCGCGGCGAAGATCGCGTTGACGATGGCGGGCGCCACCGGCGGCACGCCCGGCTCGCCGACGCCGCCGAGCGGCTTGCCGTAATCGCGGCCGGGCAGCAGGTGGACGTTGATCACCTTCGGCGCCGCGTCGATGCGGGTGAGCTCGTAGGTGTCGTAATTGTCCTGCACCGCCCGGCCGTTCTTGAAGCTGATCTCGGCGGTGAGCGCGAGGCCCATGCCCATCACCACCGCGCCCTCGAGCTGCGAGCGGATGCGCTCCGGGTTCACCTGCGGCCCGCAATCGACGCCGATATCGACCCGGTGCACGGTGATCTCGCCCTTGGGCCCGACCTCCACCTCGGCCGCCGCCGCCGTGTAGGTGACGAAGCTGTAATGGCCGGCGATGCCGAGGCCCCGCCCCTTGTCGAGCTTGCGGCCCCAGCCGATCCCGTTCGCCACCGTCTCGATCACCCCGCGCAGCCGCCCGGTGTCGATCGGGTAGAGCGAGGGGTCCTCGCCGTAGTTCCAGGCATCGCCGATCTTGACCGGATCGATGATCCGGGCCGGCCCGATCAGGTCGAGCAGGTACTCCTTCGGGTCGCGCCCCGCCGCATGGGCGAGTTCGGCCACGAAGGACTGGATCGCGAAGGCGTGCGGGATGTTCGAGACCGAGCGGAACCAGCCGATGCGGACATGGGCCGGGGCGCTCGGGTTCTCCATCCGCATGTTGGGGATGGCGAAGGGGGTGTTCACCAGCCCCATGCCGAGCTCGATCGGGATCTCGTTGGCGGCGCCGTCGACGAAGATCGACCCGATGGTCGGCGCGACGCTGCGGTGCAGCCACGCCACCGGCATCCCCTTGTCGTCGAGGCCGGCCTCCAGGTGCTCCACCGACACCGTGTGGTAGTAGCCGTGGTGGAGGTCGTCCTCGCGGGTCCAGGTCAGCTTGACGGGCGCGCCGTCCATGGCCTCGGAGCAGAGCGCCGCCTCGACCACGTAGTCGGGCTTCGACTTGCGCCCGAAGCCGCCGCCGAGGAGCGTGACGTTCACGGTCACGTTTTCGGGGCCGATCCCGAGGCGCTTGGCGATGCGGTCGCGGGTCGCCTGCGGCGCCTGGGTGCAGGCCCAGGCCTCGACCTTGCCGTCCTTGATGCGGACGGTCGCGGCCGGCGGCTCCATCGGCGCCTGGACGAGGTGGGGGATGTAGTACTCCGCCGTGACCCGCTTCTTGGCCGCCTTCATGGCGGCGTCGACGTCGCCCTCCTGGCGCACGACCTTACCGGGTTTGCGGGCGGATTCCTCCAGCTGCGCCCGGTAGGTGTCCGAGTCGTAGGAGGCGTTCGGACCGTCGTCCCAGGTGATCTTGAGGGCCTCGCGGCCCTTGATCGCCGCCCAGGTGTTCTTGGCGATCACCGCGACGCCGCCGAGGGGCTGAAACTCGACCGGCGGGGCGGGCGGGTCGATCGGGACCACCTTGACCACGCCCGGCACCTTCAGGGTGTCGGCGGCGTCGAAGGACTTGACCTTGCCGCCGAAGACCGGCGGGTGGGCGACCACCGCGTAGAGCTGGCCGTCGAGGCGGGTGTCGAGCCCGTACCACGCCTTGCCGGTGGTGATGTCGCGGTTGTCGATGAGCCCGACCTGGCCCTTGCCGATGTAGCGGAAGGCGGACGGGTCCTTGAGGCGGAGCGCCTCGCCCGTCGGCACCGGCAGCGCGGAGGCCGCCGCGGCGAACTCGCCGTAACCCGCCTGCTTGCCGCTCTTGGCGTGGCGCAGGACGTGGTTCTCGGCCGTGACCTCGCCGGCCGGCACGCCCCAAGACTTCGCCGCGGCCTCGATCAGCATCTGGCGGGCCGCCGCGCCGGCGCGGCGCATCGGCATGAAGTAGTGGCGCAGCGACCGGGAGCCGTCCGTGTCCTGGTTGCCGAACTTCGCCTCGTCGCCGGGGGCCTGAGCGACCCGCACCTTGGACCAGTCGGCGTCGAGCTCGTCCGCGATGGTGAGCGCGATCGAGGTGCGCACCCCCTGCCCCATCTCGGAGCGGATGCAGGTCACCGTCACGATGCCGTCGGGCGCGACGGCGACGAAGAGGTGCGGGTCGTCGCGCCGCCCATGCGGCATGGCGTCCCCGCCGAATGTCTTCGGCTCCTCCGCCTCGGCGGCCCGGGCGGGGCCGCGCAGGGATAGCGCGAGGACGAGGGCGCCGGCCCCGCCGAGGAGGCCGCGGCGGCTGACATTGCTGAGGCCCGGGACCGGCCCGGACGCGAGGTCGCGGTCGTGGATCACAGGCGCTCTCCCTGGCTGGCTTTCGGGGTCACGCCGGCCGCCTGCTTGATGGCGGCGCGGATGCGCGGATAGGTGCCGCAGCGGCAGAGATTGCCGCTCATGGCGGTGTCGATGTCCTGGTCGGTGGGCTTGGGCGTGTCCTTGAGCAGCGAGGCCGCCTGCATGATCTGCCCGGTCTGGCAGTAGCCGCACTGCGCCACGTTGAGGTCGCGCCACGCCACCTGGAGCGGGTGGTTGCCGTCCGGCGCCAGCCCCTCGATGGTCACGACCGGCTGGCCCTCCGCCGCCGAGACCGGGGTCTGGCAGGAGCGCACGGCCGCGCCGCCGAGATGGATGGTGCAGGCCCCGCAGGCCGCGATGCCGCAGCCGAACTTGGTGCCGGTGAGGCCCAGCTCGTCCCTCAGGTACCAGAGGAGCGGCATGTCGGGATCCCCGTCATAGCTGCGCTCCGCCCCGTTCACGGTGAGTTTGATCATCGTCGCCCTCCGGCTGTCGGGTGCGCGGCGCGCCTCGCGGACATGCTTCCGGTCGCGGCGCGCGGCTTCCTCGATCACAACGGTTCCAGACTGGCCGGTCCTAGGCCGGGGCCGCGGCGCGTCACAACTGCACCGGGCGCGTCCCCGGTCTGCGCGGCGTGCGGGAACCGCCTCCGATGCTGGGACTTGGTGCTCTCGGCGGAAACGGAAAGGGGTTTCGGGGCAGATCGGTCGCCGCGGAGCATTGAGCTCGACCGCAGGACCGGTACAGCGCCCCGTTCCGCGGGAATTTCGCCTGTTGCGCCAGTGAGGTGAAGCCAACTACCGCGGGTTGCATCCACCGCTTCTAGGGATCGAACAGCGACCCCTGCCGGGCCGGCGCCACTTGGCCGCGCTTCCCCGCGGCCCGCCGCGGCGGCGCGCCCTCGACGACCGCCCCGACCGTCCCGTCCTGGAACTCCACGGTGATGCGCCCCGCCGCGCGGGCCGCCTCGGCCCCGGCGACCGGGTGCCCCTCTCCGTCGAGGACGAGGGCGTAGCCGCGCTGGAGCACGGAGCGGTAGTTGAGGCTGTCGAACAGGGAGGCGGCCGCCGCGAAGCGGGCGCGGCGGCGCTCCAGATCGCGGATCTCGGCCTGGGCGAGGCGCCGCGCCACCCCGCTCAGCCGCTCGGCCCGCACCGCGACCAGGCGCTCCAGGGCGTGGCGGGGCCGGTGGTCGATCCCCGCGAGCCGGGCGCGGGCGCGGCCGAGGGCGAGTTCCGGCGGGTGGCGGGCGAGCGCCTGCAGCACGCGGGCGAGCCGTCCCCGGGCCGCCCGCGCCGCCTCGCCGAGCGCCGGGCGCAGCCGCGCCTCGGCGAGGTCGAGGCGCTGGCGCTTGACCGCGAGCAAAGCCTCCGGGCTCGGCAGCACCCGAGCGAGGCCGCGCAGGTCCGAGCGCCGCCGGTCGAGCAGGCGTCCCAGGGCCGCGGCGTGGCGGCGCGCCAGCCCGTCGAGATCGGCCAGGAGGTCGAGGCGCACCGGCACCGCCATCTCGGCGGCGCCCGTGGGGGTCGGCGCCCGGCGGTCGGCGGCGTGGTCGATCAGCGTGACGTCGGTCTCGTGCCCGACGGCGGCGATGAGCGGGATCGCGCTCGCGGCGGCGGCCCGCACCACGATCTCCTCGTTGAAGCTCCAGAGATCCTCGATCGAACCGCCGCCGCGGGCGACGATCAGCACGTCGGGCCGCGGGATCGGCCCGTCCGGGGGGAGCGCGTTGAAGCCCCGGATCGCCGCCGCCACCTCCTCGGCCGAGCCCTCCCCCTGCACGCGCACGGGCCAGACCAGGACGGGACGGGGGAAGCGGTCCTCCAGCCGGTGCAGGATGTCGCGGATGACCGCGCCGGTGGGCGAGGTCACGACGCCGACGACCCGCGGCAGATACGGCAGCGCGCGCTTGCGGGCGGCGTCGAACAGGCCCTCGGCGGCGAGCAGCCGGCGGCGCTCCTCCAGGAGCGCCATCCAGGCGCCGGCACCGGCCGGCTCCAGGGACTCGATGACGATCTGGTAGGCGGACTTGCCCGGGAAGGTGGTGATCCGCCCGGTGGCGACCACCTCCAGCCCCTCCTTGGGCTTGTGGCGCAGGCGGAGAAGCGTGCCCTTCCAGACCACCGCGTCGATCTTCGCGCCGCCGTCCTTCAGGCTGAAATAGGCGTGGCCCGAGCCGTGCGGGCCGCGATAGCCGGAGATCTCGCCCCGCAGCCGCACGTGGCCGAACGCGTCCTCGAGGGTGCGCTTGAGCGCCGCCGCGAGGTCCGTGACGGACCATTCGGGCAGGTTGGCGGGCGCGGAGAGGGGCGAAGCGGACATGGCCGCGAGGCTAGCCGCCGGGCGGGTTCCGCGGAAGGCGGTCCCGGGCGCCGCCTGTTGACGGCGCCCGGGCGTGGCGATGCGGCATCAGGGCGATCCGCGGAGCGGATCGCTCACGCCCCGTCGAACCGCCCGCTCGCATGGGCGAGCATCGTGTAGACCTTGCCGGTCTCGGAGGTCAGGTAGGCGTTCGACCGGCGCGGGTCCTTGTCGGACCGGGAGACCTCCCCGAGCAGCCGCTCGAACTCGCGCACGTAGCGGTCGACGGTCCGCCGGAACTCCGGCTCGGCCTGGTAGCGGCGGCTGATCTCGTCGAAGGCCTGCCGGCCCTGCGCCGTGTAGAGGTCGCGGGTGAACAGGTTCGGCTCGCCCCGCCGGTAGCGCTCCCACAGGGAGACCGCGGCCTGATGATCGATCATCCGGGCGATGTTGCCGGTGATCGAGTCGATCGAGCCGAGATCCTCCTCCGTCCCGGCGGGCGCCGCCCCGCCGGCCTCGGCCGGCGCCTCGTCCTGCGAGGCGCGGCTGAGGAGGTCGGAGAGCCAGCCGGCGCCGGCCCCGCCGCGACCCGCGGGCGCGGGGCGGGCGGGAGCCGGGGTCGCGGCCGGGCGGGCCGCCTGGGTGGAGGGAGCGGCCGCCGGCCGCGGCGCCGCGGCCGGGCCGGCCGGACGCGGGGCCGGGGCGGAGGCGGCCGGTGCCGCGGGCGTCGGACGCGCCGCCGGCGCGGCGGCGGACCGGCCGCCCTCCGCGACCTGCTGGCGCGGCGCCTCGACGGCGCGAGCCTCGGCCGCCCTCGTCTCGGCCACCCTGGCCTCGGCGACCTTGGGCGCCGCCTTGGGGGCGGCGACGTCGACGCTGCGGCCCGAGCGGGCGACCAGGGACGAGAGCTCGTTGAGCGCCCTGATCTGGTCGGCCACCACGCGGCGCATCTCGCTCGTCGCGTCCTGCGTCTCCTGCGGGATCGCGTTCACGCCGCGCTGCAGGTCGGACCGGATCTCGTCCAGGGTCTGACGGATCTCCCCTGCCATGCCGCGCAGGGATTCGACGGTACCCTGGAAGCGCGTCGCGGCATCGCCGAAGGCGCCCTGGAGCTCGCCCGAGGCCCCCTGGACCGAGAGCCGGACCGCGTCCGCCGCCCGTGCCCCTTCCGCCTCGGCGCTGCCGCGCAGGGTCTCGAAGGAGGCGGTGAGCTGATCGGCCGCCGACCGCGCGGTGCGCGCCACGCCGTCGCCGAGGGCCTTCAGGCGCGCCTCGACGCCGCGCAGGGTCTCCTCGACGCGCCCGCCGAGCCCCTCGGTGGAGGCCGTCAGGGCGCCGGCGCGCTCGTCGATGCGGGCGAGGAGCGCGTCGATCTCCTCCCGGCGGTCGGAGAGGGCGGCGGCGAGGCGGCCCTCCACCCCTTCGAGATCGCCGGCCGCCGCCGTCAGGCCGGCGAGCTGCTGGCGGGTGACCTCGGTCAGGGCCTTGCCGCGGGCGTCCAGGGAGGCGGCGAGGCTCGACGCCTGCCGCAGCGCCCCGGTCGCCGCGTCCTGCAGGGCGGTGACCTGGCCCGAGACCTGCTCGGAGGCCCGCCCGGTCTCGTCCGCGAGGGCGCCGAGCGCCCCCTGGATCTGCGCGATGCGGCCCGCGAGCCCGTCCTCGACCGCCGCCAGGTTCTCGCCCGCGCTGCCGATCAGATCCTGGAGGCCGGTGCAGGCCGCCTCAATCCGGTCCACCAGGGCGCCGAGGTCGCCGCCGAGCCGGTCGCCGGTCTGGCGCAGGGCCTCGACGGCCCGCGTCGCGCCCCGGTCCGCCGCCGCATGGAGGTCGGACGCCGCCCGGGCGGTGACCTCCGCGAGGTCGCGGCTGCGCCGCTCCAGGGCCTCGATCACGCCGCCCACGCCCTCGTGGAGCGCCTGCTCCAGGGCCTGCGAGCGCGCGTCGAGCGTCGCCACGAGGGCGGTGCCGGGCCCCTCCACGAGGTCGCGCAGAGCCGCGACCTGGCGGTCGAGACCGCCCACCACCGTGCCGCCGCTCTGTTCGAGCCGCGCCACCAGGGCCTGGCCGCGGGCGTCGATCGCTTCCTGCAGGCTGCGGGTGCTCGCGTCGAGGGTGCGGCCGAGCGCGAGGCCGCGCCCGTCGACGATCTCGGCCAGCGCCCCCACCCGCTCGTCCAGGCTGCGGGCGAGTTCGGCGCCCGGCCCTTCGAGGGCCTGGACGATGGCCCGGGCGGTCTCGGCGAGGCCGCGGGTCAGCGTCGCGCTGCGCTGGTCGATGAGGGCGGCCAGCGCCGCCGCCCGGCGGTCGAATCCGCCGGACAGGCTCGCCCCCTGGGCGTCCAGGGCCGCTTGCAGGGCGGCGGAGCGCTCGTCGAGGGCCTGGGTGAGGGCCGCCGTGCGGGCGTCGACCAGGGCCGCGTAGGCGTCGCTGCGATCGTCGAAGGCGTCCGCCAGGGCCTCGCCGCGGGCCGCCACCAGGGCCGCGAAGGCCCGCATGCGCCCGTCGATCCGCGCCGTGAAGGCGGCGCTGCGCTCGTCCACCGCGCCCGCCAGGGCCTCGGTGCGCTCGCGCAGGAGGGACGCGAGGGTCTCGGCCCGCGCATCCACCGTGCCCGCGAAGGCGTCCGCCCCCGCCGCCACCGTCCCGTCGAGGGCGGTGATCTGGTCCTGGAGGCGCGCCGCGAGGTCCCCGCCGCGGCTCTCGATCCGCGCGAGGAGGTCCGAGGCGCGGCCCTCGAACAGGGAAACGAGGCCGTCCGTGGCGCGCTCCACCGCCTCCGACAGGGAGGCGACGCGGCCCTGCAGGGCCGCGGCGGCGGCGTCGCCCGCCCCCATCGCGTCGGCGAGCACCTGGCCGCCCTGCGCGAGGGTGCCGGACAGGGCCCGGGTCTTCTCGTCGAGGGTCGCCGCGAAGGCGTTGGTCCGGGTCTGCAGCTCGCGCGCGAGCGCGGTCTGGCGGGCATCGAGCAGGGCCGCGATCGCCCGCTCGTTCTCCTCCAGCACCTCCCGCAGGCCCGCGCCGCCGTCGAGGAGCCGCGCGAAGGCGTCGCGGTGCCCCTCCATCAGCGCCGCGAAGGCCCCGGCCCGCTCCTCCACCGTGCGGGCGAAGGCGGCGGCGCGGTCGTCGACGAGCTGCGCCAGGGCGCTGCCGCGGCTCTCCACCGTCTCGGCGAAGGCCGCGCCGCGGCGCTCCACCAGCAGGTCGAGGGCGGCGATCCGCCGGTCGAACAGGGTGGCGAGGTCGCGGGTGCGGGCGTCGAGCGCCCCGGTCAGGCCGCCGACCTGCGCCTCGATGAGCTGCGCGAGCCCGCGGCCGCCGGCATCGATCGCCTGGCTGAAGGTGCCGGCCTCGCCGTCGAGGAGCCCGCGCATCGCCGCGGCGCGCTGGTCGAGGGTGTCGTGCAGGGCGCGGATGCGCTCGTCCAGGGCGGCGCGCAGGATCTCGGCCTGGCCGTCGAGCAGGGCGTGGATCGTGGCGGCCTGCTCCTCGACGAGGCTGCCGAGGCGGGCGAGGCGCGCCTCGAAGGCGGCGTCGACCGCCCCGCCCCGCTCATCGAGCAGGGTGGTGAGGGCGGTGGTGCGCGACGCGACCCCGTCCTGCAGGCGGGTGCTGCCCGCATCGAGGGCGCGCTCGGCCTCGGCCACGGCCTCCCGCAGCCGCACCAGCACGGTCTCGCCGCGGCGCTCCAGCAATTCGGCGAGGGAGGCGCCGCCGCGGTCGAACAGCCGGGCGAGGTCGGTCACCCGCTGGCCCAGCGCCCCGAACATCGCCTTCCCGCGCTCGTCGATCTCGGCGGCGAGGGCGGCGGTGCGCTCCTCCACGAGGCGCGACAGGCTCTCGGCCCGGCCCTCGAAGGCCGCGCGGATCGCCTCGGCATGACCCGCGAGGTCGCGGCCGGCCGCGTCGCCGTGGCTCTCCACGAAGCCGACGAGGTCGCGGGTGCGCGCCCCGAGCTCCGCGTCGATGGCGGAGAGGCGCGATTCCAGCCGCGCGAGCAGCGCCTCGGCCTCGCGGCCGAAGGTCTCCTCGACGAGCCGGCGGCGGGCCTCCAGGCCCTCGCTGAGGGCGGCCGTGCTCTCCTCCACGAGACGCGACAGGTCCCGGGTGCCGCCCTCGAAGGCGGCGCGGAGCGTCTCCGCGTGGCCCGCGAGGCTGCGGGTCGCGTCGCCGCCCTGGGACTCGACCAGGGCGACGAGGTCGCGGCCGCGCTGGCCGAGTTCCGCGTCGAGGGCGCGGGTGCGCAGTTCCACCTGGCGCAGGATCTCCTGCGCCTGGCCGCCGAACGTGTCCTCGATGAGCCGGCTGCGCTCGTCGAGGGCGGCGGCGACGCCGTCCAGGCGCTGCAGCACCCGCTCGTCGAAGCGGATCGCGCCCTCGTCCATGCGGGCGGCGAGTTCCTCGGTGCGCCGGCCGAGCTCGGTGCCGATCTCGCCGGCCCGCAGGGCCAGCGCGTCGCTCATCGCCTGGGTGCGGGCGCCGATCGCCTGCGCGGCCGCGTCGGCGCGGGTCTCCAGGGCCTGGGCGATCTCGCGCCCGCCCTCCGCCATCGCCCGGGCGATCTCGCCCGCCCGCACGATCAGGGCCTCGTTGAGGGCGTTGGCGCGGGTCCCGAGGTGCCGGTCGACCTCGCCGAGCAGGCCCTCGAAGGTCGCGCCGATCTCGGCGGTGCGCTTGGCCGAGCGCTCCTCCAGGGCGCCGAGGGTGGTCTCCACGATGGCGCTGGCCTCGCGGGTGCGCTCCGCGATGCTGTCGGCCACCGCCCGGCCCTGCACGGTGATGACCCGGTCGATCTCCTCCAGGCGGCTCGCCACCGTCTGGGACAGGTCGCCCGTGTCGCGGGAGATGCGCTCGGCCAGGATGTCGCCGCGGGCGATCAGGTCCTGCAGGGCCGCGAGGCGGCTCGTCAGCACCGCGTCGATGGTCTTGCCGCTGGTCTCGGCGGTGCCGGCCAGCGTCTCGCCGGTGCGGATCAGCGCGTCGTTGACGCGCGCGCCCTGGCTCGTCACCGCGAGCACGATGTCGCGGCCGGCGCCCGCCAGGCGGGTCTGCGCCTCGTCCGCGTGCTGCCCGATCAGGGCGACGATCTCGCGCCCGCTGCCGCCGAAGGCGGTCTCGACGGTGCCGATCTGCGCGGTGAGTTCGCGGCTGATGCCCTCGGCCGCGGTGCCGATGGCGGCGGCCGCGCTCTCGACCCGGCTCGCCAGGGTCTCGACCGAGTGCCGCAGCGCCTCGTCGGCCTCGCCGGTGCGGGCGGTCACGCGGTTCTGCGCCTCGTCGGCGGCCCGCAGGAAGGCCTCGGCGACGCCCGCGAGCCGCGCGTCGACCGCGCCGGTCGCCGTCTCGGCCGAGCGGGCGATCTCGGCGGCGGCCTCGTGGGCGCGGGCCGCCAGGGCCTCGACGGAGCGCCGCAACGCCGCGTCGGCCTCCTCGGCGCGCTCGCCGAGCCGCGCCCCGACCGCGTCGGCGGCGCCGACCAGGGAGGCGGCGGCCGTCTCGATGCGGCCGTCGAGCCCGATGGTCGCGGTCTCGGCCGCGGCGGCGATGGAAGCGGCCACCGCCTCGGCGCGGGACGCCACGGCGTCGAGGGCGCCGCGCAGGGCCGCGTCCGCCTCGCCCGAGCGGGCGGTCACGCGGCTCTCGGCCTCCTCGGCCGCCCGCACGAAGGCCTCGGCCAGGCGGGTGAGGTGCTGGTCGACGGAGCCGGTCGCGGTCTCGGCCGTGCGGGCGACCAGGGCGGCCGCCTCGTCGGCGCGCTCGGACAGGGTCTCGACCGAGCGCCGCAGCGCCTCGTCGGCCTCGCGGGTGCGGGACTGGAGCCGGGCACCGACCGCGTCGGCGGTGCCGATCAGGGCGGTCGTCGCCGCCGCCATCTTGCCGTCGAGGCTGCCGGTGGCGGTCTCGACCGCCTGCACGAAGGCGGAGGCGACGCTGCCGATGCGCGCGTCGACCGTGCCGGTCGCCATCTCGGCCGAGCGGGCGATCGCCACGGCGGCGTCGCGGGCGCGCAGCACGACGAACTCGACCGCCTCGCGCAGGGCGGCGTCCGTCTCCTGCGTGTGGGTGTCGAGGCGCCCGCGGGCGGCCTCGGTGGCCTCGGCAAAGCGCGCGGCGGCCGCCTCGATGCGGCCGTCGACCGCGCCCGTGGCGGTCTCGGCGGTCTCGGCGATGGCCCGCGCGGCCTCCTCGGCGCGCGCGGCCAGGGTCTCCACCGAGCGGCGCAGGGCCTCGTCCGAGGTGGCGGTGCGGTCGTCGATCCGCGCGCAGGCCTCCTCGGCGGCCCTCAGGAAGGCGGCCGCGACGCCCTCCGTGCGGGAATCGAGCGCCCCGGTGGCGGCGTCGGTGGCGCGCACCACCGCGGCGGCGGCCGCCTCGATGCGGCCGAGGGCGTCGCGCAGCTGCGCGTCGGTCTCGTCGACGCGGGCATGGAGCAGGCGGGTGCCCTCCTGGGCGGCGTCGAGCATCCGCGAGGCAGCCTCCCCGCTCGCCTTCTCGAAGGTCGCGGCGAGATCCTCGGCGTTGCGCAGCACGAGGCCGACGCTCTCCTGCGTGCGCGCGCCCACCGCCTCGGCGACGGTCTCGGTCGAGCGGCGCAGCACGTCCACGACCTCGCTCGCCCGGGCGCCGAGTTCGGCGCCGGTGAGTTCCGCGGTGCGGCGGAAGACCTGCGCGGCCTCGACCGTGCGGGTGCCCAGCGCCCCCGTCGCGGCCTCGGCGGCCCGGCGCATGGTCTCGGCTGCCTCGGCCGCGCGGGCGTCGAGTTCGCCCGACACGCCCGACACGGCCTGGCGGAAGCCCTCCTGGGCCTCGACGGTGCGGGCGTCGATCTCGCGCCCGACCTCGGCGGCGGCCTGGCGCAGGGCCGCGATGGCCGCGCCGGTGCGCCCGTCGAGGGAATTCTGCAGCGTCTCGGAGGCGCTCGCGAAGGCCTCCGTGGCGCTCGCGGTCCGCTCCTCCATCAGATCGGCGATGCGCTCGCCGGTCTCGGCGAGGCCGCGCTCCAGGGCGCCGCCGCGCACCACCAGGGCCTCCTCGACCCGCGCGATGGTCTCGTCGAAGCGGCCCGCGAGGTCCGCGGCCCGCACGCCGATCGCCTGCGCCGCCTCCTCGACGAGGGACGCGACCTCCTCGCGCAGCCGCGCGGCGCGGGCCGCGAAGGCCTCCAGCACGCCGTCGCCGGCCGCCTCCAGGGCGCCGCCGGTCTCGCGGCCGCGGGCCTCCAGGGCCTCGGCCACGCGGGCGCCCGCCTCCTCGATCTCGGCGCGCAGGGTGATCGAGCGGTCCGCGATATGGGCCGCGACCGCGTTCCCGGAGGCCGCGAAGCGCTGGGTGATGGCGTCGCCGGTCTCGGCGAAGCGGTCGGTGAGGTCCTGGCCGCGCGACAGCAGGCGCTCCTCCAGGGCGGCGGTGGAGCGCCCGAAGGTCTCGCGCACCTGCTCGCCCTCGCGGGCGAGGGCGGCGATCACGCCCGAGCCCGTCTCCCCGAGCGCGCGGGCCACGTCGGTGGCGCTCTCGGCCAAAGCCGCGGTGACCCGCCCGCCGGCCTGCCCGAGCGCCTCCGTCACCGCGTCCGTCCGCGCCTGGAGCGTGGCCGCCAGGGAGTCGCCGGCCTCGCCGAGGCTCGCCTTCAGGCTGTCGCCGGTCGCCGCGAGGCGCTGCACGAGGCCGTCGCCCTGGCCGGACACCGCCTGGGCGACGCGCTCGCCGGTCTCGGCGAGCGCGGCGGTGATCTCTTCGCCCCGGCGCCCGAGCGCCGTCGTGATCTCCTCGCCGCGGCTGCCGAGCGTCGCGGTGACGCGCTCGCCCACCCCGTCGACCGCGGTGACGATCCGCGAGGCCGCGGTGTCGAGTTCCTGGGTCAGGGTCTGGTGGGAGCCCTGGATCGCCCCGCGCACCCGCTCGGCGTTGGCGACGATGGATTCCCGCTGGGCGACGAGTTCGTCCACGAGGGCGCGGATGCGGATCTCGTTGTCCGAATAGGCGCGCTCCAGGGTGGAGATCTCGCCGCGCACCAGGGTCTCGAGTTCGCCCGCCCGGGCGAGCGCCCGCTCGACGCCGTCGCCCACCGCGGCGACCTCGCGGCGCACCGCCTGGGACATCGTCAGCACGGCGTCGGTGGAGAAGGCCTCGGGCTCCGCGAGGCGGATCGCCACGTCGCCGACCGCGCGGGCGACGAGGCGCATCTCCTGCGCGCGCACGGCGAGCATGGCGGCGATGAAGAACAGCAGCACGGGGGCGAGCACAGCCGCGGCGCCCACCGCGCCCTGCAGGCCGGAGAGCCCGGCGAGGAAGCCGCGCAGGTCGCCGTTCGCCTGCGACCACGCCAGCGCCGCGAAGCCGGCGAGCCAGAGCGTCGAGGCGAGGAGCGCGAGGACGTAGGGCGTGCGCGAGGGCTGCACCCGCAGGCTCTGGCGCATGGCGCCGATGCCGCGGCGGTCGTCGTTGGCGACGAGGGAGCGGTCGGGAGGCAGCAGGCCGCCCTCGCGGCGGGCCTCGCGCTCCAGTTCCGGCATGACGCTGCCGTCGAAGGCCGGCTCGCCCGACCGCCCCTCCGGGCGGCGCGGCGCCGCGAGGGGATCGGAATCCTCGACGTCGGGCAGGCGCGGCTCGACGCGGCTGGCGTCGGAGCCGGCGGGCGTCTGGTCCAGGTTCAAGGCCTGCTCAATCGCCGACAGCGCCGCTTCCGTCGGGTCCTTGAGCTTCTTCTCGGTTGCCATCGAACGCCTCGTTACGCCGTGAACGCCGGCGAGGGATCCGGGCGGGCACCGCCGCCCCCGCCCCGATCCCGCCCCGTGCCGGTCCCCGCGGGCCGGCACGGGGCTGTCGCCATTTACCAATCGGACCTTAGACGCAAGGAGTACCAGCCGGATACCCGCTCCGCTCGAAGCCCGGCGAAAACCTTAAGGGAATGGTTACCATACGCGCGGGGGCCGACGTTATCCCGGCCTATCCCCCGGCTGCGCAACGATTCCGGATAGACAGGGCGGCGCCCGCGGGTGCTGGATCCCGCTGTGGATAGGTTGCGGACCATCGGGGAGGACGGCGCGTCGTGGAGGATCCGGAGCCCCTGCTCGACCCCCGGCACCTCGCGCAACAGACTTTCGGGGACGCCGATCTTGCCGCCGAGGTGATGGGACTGTTCCGGGAGCAATGCGGCCGGCTCGGCCCGGACCTGGCGGACCCGGCGCGCCCGGCGGCCGAGCGGGCCGACCTCGCCCACACCCTGAAGGGCGCGGCCGCCGGCGTGGGCGCGCGGCGGGTCGGCGCGCTGGCGGCCCGGCTGGAGGAGGCCCTGCGCCGGGGCGACGAGGGGGCGGCCCGCGACCTCCTGCCTCCCCTGGCGGCGGCCCTCGCCGCGACCCTGGCGGCGGCACCGCCGCCGGCCTAGAGGCTGTTATGGACCGTGGACTGGTATTGTGTCGCGTCAGCGGCGACCAGCCCGCCAGGAGGTCAGGAGAGGCAAGGCTGGCTGCCTTGCCTCTCCTGACCGACGCCGCGGATGGCGTCGCTCACGCGACCCTGCGGGCTGTCCAGGGTCCATAACAGCCTCTAGCGGCGCCCCGACCCGCCGCGGCCAACGGCGCGCTTGCAATCCGTGTCCCGTCCCGCCAATCAGGCGCTGCCGCGGGCCCGGAGGCCGGCCTGGCGGCCGGAACGGAGCGCCCGATGGTCCAGATCACCTACGTCGATGCCGCCGGCACGCCCCGCACCGTCGAGGGCGCGGTCGGCTCGACCGTGATGGAGACCGCGATCCGCAACAACGTGCCGGGCATCGACGCGGAGTGCGGCGGCGCCTGCGCCTGCGCCACCTGCCACGTCTACGTCGATCCGGAGTGGGAGGCGGCGGTGGGCCCGGCCGAGCCGATGGAGCAGGACATGCTCGACTTCGCCTCGGACGTGCGGCCGAATTCCCGCCTGTCCTGCCAGATCAAGATCAAGCCGGAGCTCGACGGGCTCAAGGTGACGACGCCGCCCCGGCAGGGGTGAGGCGGCGGACGACCCGTTGGCGTGCATGCGCGGTCCCGCATCCACGAACCCGCGAGACGGGTCTCGGCTCTGATCGTCGGCCCTGATCTTAGGTGGCACGCCTCTCCCTGTAGCGCTTCTTTCGCAGTCGCTTGAACGAAGCCGGGGAGACCCGCGGGATCCCCTCTCCCGTGCGGGAGAGGGGCAGGGGTGAGGGTCCAGGTGGTTCAGCAAGTATTCTGAAGTGTCCCGCCGCCAGCACGACAGTCACCGCTTGATGACGGCACGGTCCGGGACCCTCACCCCTACCCCTCTCCCGCACGGGAGAGGGGATCCCGCGGGTCTCCTTGGTTCCGTTCAAGCGGCTGCAAAAGAAGAGCTTTTTCATGTCGATAGGCGAAGTGTGAGCACGGTCGCTCACTCGCGAGAGGGGTTCCCCCGCCCCGCCCCGACGCCCTACCGCACCAATTCCCGCATCGCCCGGTCGATCCCCTCCAGGGTCAGCGGGAACATGCGGCCCGCCAGGAGCTGGCGGATCATCGCGATCGACTGCGTGGAAGGCCAGTGCGCCTCCGGCACCGGGTTGAGCCAGACCGCCTTCGGGAAATGGTCGAGGATCCGCGTCAGCCAGACCTGCCCGGCCTCCTCGTTCCAGTGCTCCACCGAGCCGCCCGGCATGGCGATCTCGTAGGGGGACATCGAGGCGTCGCCCACGAACACCACCCGGTAGTCGGACGGGTAGGTGCGGATCACGTCGAGGAGCGGCGTGCGCTCGGTGTGGCGGCGCCGGTTCTCGGTCCAGACCGTCTCGTAGGGACAGTTGTGGAAGTAGTAGTGGGCGAAGTGCTTGAACTCCGAGCGCGCCGCCGAGAACAGCTGCTCGGCGAGGCCGACGTGCCAGTCCATCGAGCCGCCGATGTCGAGGAAGAGCAGCACCTTCACGGCGTTGCGGCGCTCCGGGCGCAGCCGCAGGTCGAGGTAGCCGGCCTTGGCGGTCTCCCGAATGGTGCCGTCGAGATCGAGCTCCTCCGCCGCGCCGGTGCGGGCGAAGCGGCGCAGGCGCCGCAGGGCGAGCCGCATGGTGCGGCTGCCGAGTTCCTCGGCATCGTCCAGGTCCTTGAAGTCGCGCCGGTCCCAGACCTTCACGGCCCGGAAGTTGCGGTTCCCGTCCTGGCCGATCCGGATTCCCTCCGGGTTGTAGCCATAGGCGCCGAAGGGCGAGGTGCCGGCGGTGCCGATCCACTTCGAGCCGCCCTGGTGGCGGCCCTTCTGCTCGGCGAGGCGCTGCTTGAGCGTCTCGAACAGCTTGTCCCAGCCCAGCGCCTGCAGTTCCCGCCGCTCCTCCTCGGTGAGGTATTTCTCGGCGAGCTTCCTCAGCCACTCCTCGGGGATCGCCTGCGGCTCGACCGCCTCGCCCAGGGACTCGATGCCCTTGAAGACCTGGCCGAAGACGCGGTCGAACTTGTCGAGGTTGCGCTCGTCCTTCACCAAGGCGGCGCGGGAAAGGTAGTAGAACTCCTCGACGCGCTGCTCCGCGAGGTCGCGGTCGAGAGCGTCGAGGAGGGTCAGGTACTCGCGCAGCGAGACCGGGACCTTGGCGGCGCGCAGGGCGGTGAAGAAGGTCAGGAGCATGCCCGATCAACGCGCGAGGATGTCGGTCGGTCAAGTCCCGCGGGGCGGGGAGCTTGGAGGCCGCTACGGCCAGCGCACCGTCGGCGGCATGCTGGAGAGGATCGAGTCGACGTTGCCGCCGGTCCGCAGCCCGAAGATGGTGCCGCGGTCGTAGAGCAGGTTGAACTCCACGTAGCGCCCGCGCCGCACCTGCTGCTCGTGCCGGTCGGCCTCGGTCCAGGCCGTGGCGAGGTTCCGCCGCACGATCGCCGGGTAGACCTGCAGGAAGGCCTCGCCGACGTCGCGGGTGAGCGCGAGGTCGGCCTGCGGATCGCCGGTCCAGTGATAATCGTAGAAGATGCCGCCGATGCCCCGCGGCTCGTCGCGGTGCTTCAGGTGGAAGTATTCGTCGCACCACGTCTTGTAGCGGGCGTAGTCGGCGCCCTCGTGGCGCTCGCAGGCGGCCTTGAGCGCCGCGTGGAACGCCACCGCGTCGGGATCGTCCTGCCTGCGCCGCCGGTCGAGGACCGGCGTCAGGTCGGCCCCGCCCCCGAACCACGCCTTCGTGGTCACCACGAGGCGGGTGTTCATGTGCACGGTCGGCACGTTCGGGTTCCACGGATGCGCGATCAGCGAGATGCCGGTGGCGAAGAAGCGCGGATCCTCCGCGGCGCCCGGGATCTGGACGCGGAATTCCGGGGCGAATTCCCCGTGCACCGCCGAGACGTGCACGCCCGCCTTCTCGAAGACGCGCCCGTGCAGCATCGCCATGGTGCCCCCGCCCCCCGGCGCGCCGGTGTGGTCGGTGCGCGTCCAGGGCGTGCGCACGAAGCGGCCCGGCGCCTGCGCCTCGGGGTTGAACGGGCCCGCCGCCTCGTCCTCCAGGGCCTCGAAGGCGGCGCAGATGCGGTCGCGCAGGGTGGCGAACCACGCCGTGGCCTCGGCCTTGAGGGCGTCGATGTCGAGGGAGGCGTCGATGCTCATGCCCTGGTCATCCCATACCGCCGCGCCGCGGCCAAGGGGGGATGGCGGAGGCCCGTCCGCGGGCCGGTTGGAACCTCCGGCCCGATCGCCTACACGGGCCGCAGACCCGCCCCTGCCACGGACCGGCCATGCCCACTCCCCTCACGATCCTGCTGATCGGCTCCGGCGGCCGCGAGCACGCGCTGGCCTGGAAACTGGCGCAGAGCCCGTCCTGCCGCCGCCTGCTGGTGGCGCCCGGCAATCCCGGCACGGCCGCCCACGGGGAGAACCACCCGGACCTCGACGTGATGGACGGAGAGGCCGTCGCCGCGTTCTGCCGCCGGGAGGGCGTCGACTTCGTGGTGGTGGGCCCGGAGGCGCCGCTGGTGGCGGGGATCGTCGACGCCCTCGACGCGGCCGGCATCCCGGCCTTCGGGCCGCGGGCCGCCGCCGCGCAGCTCGAGGGCTCGAAAGGCTTCACCAAGGACCTCTGCGCGGAATTCGGCATCCCCACCGCCGCCTTCGCGCGCTTTACGGCGGTCGAGCCCGCCCTCGCCTACCTGCGCGACCGGGGCGCCCCGATCGTCGTCAAGGCGGACGGGCTCGCGGCCGGCAAGGGCGTGGTGGTGGCCGAGACCCTGCCGGAGGCGGAGGCGGCGGTGACGCACCTGCTCGCGGAGCCGGGCGCCGAGGTGGTGATCGAGGCCTTCCTGGCGGGCGAGGAGGCGAGCTTCTTCGCGCTCTGCGACGGGACGCGGGCGGTCGCCTTCGGCACCGCGCAGGACCACAAGCGGGTCCATGACGGCGACCGCGGCCCCAACACCGGCGGCATGGGCGCCTATTCCCCCGCCCCCGTCCTGACGCCGGAGATCGAGGCCGCCGTGATGGCCCGGATCATCCGGCCGACCCTCGACGGGATGCGGGCGCGGGGCACGCCCTTCCGGGGCATCCTCTACGCGGGGCTGATGCTGACCGCGGAGGGGCCGATGCTCATCGAGTACAACGTCCGCTTCGGCGACCCCGAATGCGAGGTGCTGATGCCGCGCCTCGCGGACGACCTCGTGCCGCTGCTCCTCGCCGCCGCGTCGGGCGACCTCGCGGGGGCGGCGCCGGCCTGGTCGCCGCAGGCGGCGCTCACCGTGGTGATGGCCGCCCCGGGCTATCCGGGGCCGGTGGCGCGGGGCTCCGAGATCCGCGGGATCGCGGCCGCGGAGGCGACGGGCGCCCTGGTGTTCCAGGCCGGCACCCGGCGCGAGGGCGAGCGGCTCCTCGCCGATGGCGGCCGGGTCCTCGCCGTGACGGCGCTGGGCGAGGAGATCGCGCAGGCGCAGGCGCGCGCCTACGCGGCGGTGGCGCGGATCGACTGGCCGGAGGGCTTCTGCCGGCGCGACATCGGCTGGCGGGCGGTGGGGATTCCGGGCTGACACGCCCTAGATTTCCGCGGGTCCCGAGTGACGGAGCCCGCCATGCCCGCCGACCTCTTCCCCGGCTTCGAGTCCCGCTGGATCGACCTGCCCGACGGGCGCTTCTTCGCCCGGGTCGGCGGGCCGGCGGAGGGGCCGCCCCTGCTCCTGCTCCACGGTTTCCCGCAGACCCATGCCTGCTGGCACCGGGTCGCGCCGGCGCTCGCCCGCACGCACCGGGTCGTGTGCCTCGACCTCAAGGGCTACGGCTGGTCGGCGGCGCCGCGGGGTGACGCGGCCCACGAGGCCTATTCCAAGCGCCGCCTAGGCCGGGAGTCGGTGGCCGTGATGGAGCATCTCGGCCACGCCCGCTTCGCGCTGGCCGGCCACGACCGCGGCGGCCGGGTCGGCTACCGGCTCGCCCTCGACGAGCCGGGCCGGGTGGAGCGGCTCGCCCTCCTCGACATCCTGCCGACCGTGATGCAGTGGCGGCGCATGGAGGCCGACCCGTCCGCCTACCCGCACTGGCGCTTCCTCGCCGAGCCGGCCCCGGGCCCCGAGACCGAGATCGCCCGGCAGGGCCCGGACCCCTACTACGAGGGGCTGCTGCGGACCTGGACCGGCGACGGCAGCCTCGACGCCTTCGGGCGGGAGGCCCTCGCGCTCTACCGGCAGAGCTGGAACGTGCCCGACCGCATCCACGCCATGTGCGAGGATTACCGGGCGGGCGCCGGGCCGGACCGGGCGGCGGACGAGGCGGACCTCGCGTCGGGCCGCACACTCGCCTGCCCGACCCTGCTGCTGCCGGGCTCGGGCTTCGTGGGCCGCGGCGGGCTCGACCCGATGCTGGCGGCGTGGCGCGAGACCTTCGCGCCGCAGGCCGAGGGGGTGGTGATCGCGTCGGGCCACTTCGTGGCGGAGGAGAACCCGCAGGAGACGCTGCGGGCGCTGGAGGATTTTCTCGGGCGGTAGCGGTGCGTCTTCCTTTGCGGCCTCCCCGGCCCACTCCGGCCGGGGAGGCCCGCACGGGCGGGATGGACCGCGTCGTGCGATGGACGCCCGCGTCGGGCGCCGGGGCCGAGCACCGGAACCTCCGCGCGCGCGACGGCGGGGAGATCCTGGCGGAGAGCGTGGTGATCGGCGAGCGGGACGGCGCGGCGTTCGGGCTATGACGCCTTTCGCACACATCGATCATGCGCAGTAATATAATTTAGGCTATCTCGTTCACTGATGACTCGGGTGCTATCAAGCACTACCGACTTATATGCATCCTCGTGCTGCGAAGCAGCCGCTGCAGGCGGATTGTGCGAGGTTGCAACCCGGGCAGTCAGCTGAACTTGAGGCTGAGCGTCCGATGGCGGCTGCGATCAAGATCGTCGGTCCGCCCTCCCGAAGTTGCGCCCAATGATCTATTTTATGATAATTACCTAGAGTAGTTCATTTCTCATTTTATGCGCTAATTTATCCCATAATATTGATATTACCTGAGTTTATCCGCTGAATTGGGAATAAATTCAGCGGGAAATTCTCTAACCGGCATCTTGAATCACAAGGTGCACGCGCGGTAGCGCCTCGCCAGCGGCTGGCCAAGCGTCTCCGATAAAGCGTCCGATGTCTTCGATGATCGCAACCACCCGCGCGATGCTGTCGGGCAGCGAGATGTCGGAATCCTCATCATCGAGCTGGCCTGCAAGGTTGATACAGCCGATCGTCGAACCATAACGATCTGCCGGATGGATCAGGATGCCAACACGGTGGCCGGTGTTACTGACCTCAATTGCTGGACGTGGGTGGTTACCATTCTTCTCAAAGTTGCGTGTCGAGTACTTCGGCGTGGCATGGACCGCAAGTGGATACTGCTTGGCCTCGATGCAGGTGTGAGACAGCGTGCCCGCCCTTCCATTGTTACCTGGGCCCTGCCGTTCGACCGTCATCCCTTCAATGCCGGCCGGGCTCCCATCGTGGAATACGGCGTAATGCCCGACGGTCCGGTCGAATCCCTCTCCCACCCTACGCTCCTGGCGTAGCCGTTGCACGCGCAACACCCAACCACTCGGGAGGGCTGGCGCGACGATGTCAGCTGCCGGTCCCGCAGCAAGGGCCGAAATGGCCGTCAAGCTCAGGGCGGAGGCCGGCGCGCTACCCGGCAGCAATGCTGCACCCGCGGAGACGCAGGACAGGAGATGTGGAAAATTGCCGGGATTGGACACGTAGTAACTGGTAGCTCGGAGATATCCCTCCATCGCTGAACCATCTACTACCGTTGGCGCTGCTGACACCGGAACGCTGAGGTGAGGATCATGGCCAGATAACCAGAGCAACAGTCTGTCTGGATAGCCGCTCATGTTGATCCATAGCGCTATGTAGAGCAAAGCCTTGGGCGTGATCGTGCGCCCCGCCCGCAACGCCGTAGCCATGCATTCATCTATTTGGCGGTAGACGTTGCCGAGAATACTCTCGTCCATGATATCAACTGTGGCACGGCCTGCCAAAAGAGCCTCATTCACCCGCTTGGTCTCGGCCACGCTTAGCGGATTGTGGACAAGGTGAACCGAGAGCCGCGCGACGAGGCTGTCGATGTCCGCCTCGGGTATATCGTTGGCAGCGAGTACGGTTCGAAATGCACGTTGTACCTCAGGCTGGCCGGCAGCGAGATCGCCTTGCATGAAGCCGAAGCTCGCGCCGCTTCGGCCCTTGCCAGCAAAGCAGAGTTGATAGGGGCTGGCATCGCCAATCTCATGCAGCCGCAACGCCATTCGTATTGCGGGTTTTATGACATCTTGGGGCATGTTTCCTCCCGGCATTTTTGTGGAACGATTCACGTGGCAGGAATTACAATCGAAGATATTCGCAGGATATTGCACAACTTTATCGCATTATGCACCAATAAGCCAGAGATCGCAATGCCAGAATTTGACTTGACTCATGCAAAATTGGACGGCTGATTCGATCAGGGACCGAGCCGAATAGCCGAGACAAGGCTACCGTCACCGGCCTTAGACTCGCTCAGCACCCGTATCGGTCGGACTGAAGCGTCGACCGCGACCATGCTGGGTAGCACTGCACTGCGGAGGATCGTATGACTTTCGTGTCTGCATGGTCGCCACAGGTCGGGACGGTCATTTACAAAGCGGATGATGGAACGGAATCCGTCCGACAAAATGGATCGCGGTCCTGGCGGAACTGCAATCCCGGCAATATTCAGAAGGGCAGCTTTGCCGACTCCTGCGGCGCCATCGGCGGCGACAGCCGCTTTGCCATATTTCCTGACGAGGCCACAGGCCTTGAGGCGATCGCCACGCTGCTGCGCAGCCGATCGTACCGCTCCCTCACCCTGCAGCAGGCTATTTTCCGCTACGCGCCGACGAACGAGAACGACTCCAACGCCTATGTCCAGTCCGTCGTCGAGCGAACAGGTGTTTCGCCCGACGAGATCATCGCGAGACTGTCGTTAGCGCAATTGAATGGCATTGCCTTGGCAATCCAGGTGCATGAAGGGTGGATACCGGGAACGGAGGCTGCCGCTGTGGCTCGCGCGCAGCGATTGCGGGCATCAGCAGAACTCACGGGATTAACCTTTGCGGCTGAGGCTACAGCGGCGCCCGCTGCCCAGAGCGCCTACGTTTATGAACAGGCGACTGGCCGGCTGTATCTAAGGCGCGACGGCTCGCTCGATCTCGAGGCGTTCGGATATTCCGGGTCGGAGGTCGGCGGCGGAAAGAATAACCCGGACGCGCAGTGTCGCCAGGATGTCGGCCCTCTGCCCCGTGGCGACTACCAGATTGGAGGGCCCATCATGGGGCCTTCGCCCTACAGCCTTCCGCTGACACCGGCGTCGACAAATGACATGTGCGGGAGGTCGGGATTTCTGATTCATGGCGACTCCATCGCAGCACCCGGACGGGCGTCGCACGGATGCATTATCCTGGCCCGTCCCGCCCGCGAGCGCATTGTCGCGAGCGGGATCGACAAGTTGATCGTCGTCGCCCGGTTAAGCTGACCATGGTCGAGGTGCTAGGGCCAAAACCCAATCGGCTTGACCGTGCGAGGGGCTGCTTTCGACCCAAAGCGGAACTCACGAGCGACCGGAATGATGCAGCGTTGATGCAGATGGTGTACACTGGTGAAGTCGACTGGACCCAGATCTGGGCAAGGCTGCGAAGCGGACCTCCCGTCCGAGAGGAGCTCCTTGCGGGGTACGGGCACAGCGCGTAGGCTCTGCGGGGCTTCAGAGAAATGTGCCGGTGGGGTAATAAACTTGCCGAACTCTGTAATTCTATATTCCACCAATACGTGGATATCTTACAAGATTGCGCAGAAATATTATGGCGATGTCCATTATGTATGGTGCACTCCAGAATTTGATCCCCGTCAGAACGGGCGCGATAGCGCTGTTCCGCCAACATCGAGTCCGTTCGAAATGTATCAGTCACTATTCGAGGAAGTCTACCGTGGTGAACGACACAGCAGCAAGATCGGCGCAAATCGAACTGGGATCCTCCGCGGTGCTCAGGCTAAGCACAGCGCTGGAGTAATCGGAGATTCTCAAGTGAGTGAGATAGCTGCAGTAATAAATGCTGCGCGGGTGAGCGACTTTCGTCCGCTTTTGTACGTCATACCCGCTGTGCAGGTCGCTTCGCTCATTCGTGAGCCTCCTCCTGAGGACAAGGCTCATCCTCTTTCTGCTGAGTACATCATACCGGAGCTGCCAAGAAATCACTTCGATGTCATCGAGTTTCTAACTAGATAAGGGGAGATGAAGTCGTGGAAAAATTTAATGTCGAGGTAGAATCTAATTCAACAACACACCGGATACCTGATGTGATAGCGGGTGAACGCAATAAGCAGCTAGTTGTTGATGCTGTCTACCTCGTAGTTAGGGTTTTGCGGAATCATCTTCGCGGATACAAGGATCTTGCTGTATCGTCAGAGGCAGGATCGGAGGCAGCGCTTCTAGCAAAACGGGCCATTGACGAAATCGAGAAAATTGTTGGGAGCCCCGTTTCAGAAATTAGTGAAGCAACGACAAATAAATATATTGAACTCCTCGCACATGTTCAATCCGAAAAAGTTCTACAAGGCAAACATTCTTCGAGTGGATCGGAAGTAGAAGTGCTCAATAATATGCGCAGTCAACGCATCTAGATCATATGATCGTCGCAGACACAACGGTACTCAGGCTCGACGACCTGAGAGGTGCGCATACATAACGATCGCCGGCGTTAACATCTCTTCAAAGCATTGAGGCGTTCTCCCTTAGGGGCTTAGGTGGGTGTGATCAAACCGTAGTGAGCGGCCGCGCAATTTCAGCTTACCACCCGAAGCGGCCCTTCGCACGGTCAAGCTGAATAGGTTCTGACCCTAGAGCGGAATCCCATCAGGTTGCATCATACCCTGCGGCGGCGAAGTAGTTGACGCACTCGGCTGGCGTGAAAAGGTCGACGATGCAGCCGATGGTGGTTCAGAGCCCGTCGACCGTTCGCTCGCCGACCTTTCGCAGGAGCGCCTTGAGCTTGGCGAAGGCATTCTGCGTATAAGGCGGCTCACCGACCGGAACATGGGCCGCCCGGGTTTGCGGCAGGCCTCTCCGCACTCCCCTCCATGTGGCGATGGCGGTTCATGGGCTGCCTGCGGAGCCGATTCCGATGATCGGTATCGTGCCGCATCTCGTGGTGTTGACGCATGTGGCCGTGACCCATCGTGTAACGATGGGCTTACCAATGCGCCGTAGGCACGGCGATGGTATCGTTCAAGCGAATCAAAGCTCCTGGTAGAGCTGACGCAGCAAATGGAGAACTCAACACATCTACCGTTCCTGATGCCGCCACAATCATAAAAAGAAGAACCTTCTTCATAAAGTTCTCTCTTTCAACAAATTTTTGCCGCCGTGCTACTGATTTTGCGCTTGATAGAGCCCTCCCTTATAAGATGCACGATTGAACGGCTACCGCTTTTCATCTGTCATCTTATAAAATCCTATTTCCCCATCGCCGACCGAGCCGCCTGAATCTTCGCCTTCACTGCTTCGAGGTTGAAGCTCGCCCCTTTCTGCATGGGCGGGAACTCGATCGCCGTCATGGCAAGCTTTTCCACCTCCTGCTGGACGAAGGTGAAGCGCCAGAACTCGTACAGGAACCAGTTCATGTAGTTCTGGGTCCCGACCTTCGTACCCTCGCTGGGCCAGCCCGCCCGCTCGAAGGGATCGAGCCGCAGGTTCGTGATGTAGGGCACGTCGGGCTTGGTCTTGTCTCCCAGCCACCCGGCCGGTTGGTCGATGAAGCGGTACTTGTAGTCGCCGATCCGGACAGCTCCCAGTTCACTTTCGCCAAAATACCAGATCTCGTTGCGCTTCGACGGCCCCTGGCCTGTGATCATGTCCATCTGGTTGTAGCCGTCCAGATGCACTTTGTACGTCTGATCGCCGATCTTCTTGCCCCTCTTGAGCTCCTCGGCGATGTCCGAGTTGCCTGCGGCTGCGACGAGGGTCGCGAACCAGTCGAGGCCGGAGATCACCCCGTTCTCGACTCTGCCGGCCGGTACCTTGCCGGGCCAGCGGATCATCGCCGGCACGCGGAAGCCTCCCTCCATCACCGTGCCCTTGGACTGCGCGAAGGGTGTCTGCCCCCCATCTGGCCACGTGAACACCTCGGTGCCGTTGTCGGTGGTGAAGACCACGATGGTATTGTCGTCCAAACCCAGATCCTGCAGCTTCTTCATCACTAAGCCGACATCGTCGTCGAGCTGCGCCATGCCGGCCTCGTGAATGGTCCAGCCGTTCTTGGAATTGCGCAGCGCCTGATACTTCGGCGACAGATGCGTCGTGACGTGCATGCGGGTCGGGTTGAGCCAGACGAAGAACGGCTTGCCGTCCGCCTTGGCCTTGTCGATGAAGTTGAGCGCGAGATCACGGATCTCGTCGTCCACGGTCTCCATGCGCTTGGGATAGAGTGTGCCGGCATCCTCGATCCGCTGCTTGCCGACCCTGCCCCAACGGGGGTCGTCGGTGGGATCGTCCACGCTCGTCGCCCAGGAATGGACCATGTTGCGCGGGCCGACCTTGTCCAGCAGCTCCTGCGGGTAACTGGGATGGGCCGGGTCCTCCATCGCGTCGAGGTGATAAAGGTAGCCGAAGAACTCGTCGAAGCCGTGCACCGTCGGCAGGAACTCGTTCTTGTCGCCCAGGTGGTTCTTGCCGAACTGGCCGGTCGCATACCCCATGCCCTTCAGGACGGTGGCGATGGTCACGGCCTCCGCCGGCAGGCCGACGGGAGCGCCGGCTTGACCAACCGTGGTCATGCCGGTGCGGATCGGCAGTTCGCCGGTGATGAAGGCCGCGCGGCCCGCCGTGCAGCTCGCCTCGGCGTAGTAGTCGGTGAACAGCATGCCCTCGGCGGCCAGCCTGTCGATGTGGGGCGTGCGGCCCGCCATCATCCCGCGGTGGTAGGCGCCGATGTTCCAGATGCCGATGTCGTCGCCCATGATGACGAGGATGTTCGGCTTCTGCCCGGCCAGCGTCGGCTGCTGCTGGGCCTGGGCGGGGGAGGTCTCCGTACCCGACACCAGCGCAGCGGTCGCGAGGGCCGACGTGCCCGCGAGGAGGATGTTGCGGCGGCTGAGGGTGCCGCCCGCTCCAGGGGCCGCCGGGATCGTGTCGCGCATGTTGTCCTCACTCATGGCTCAGTCCTCTCGCACGACGCACCGGAAGCCGACGTGGCTCATGGAGGTGTCGATGGGTTGCGCATGGCGGGCCGCGGGGCGGTAGCGGCGGCAGTAGTTCGGCGCGCACAGATGCGAGCCGCCCTTCACCACCTTGCACGGGATCCTGCTCCGCGGGTTGCGGGGGTCGAAGCTGTCCTCCTCCCGCCCGCCACGCGGGTTCCGGGGAATGCAGCAGGCCTTCGGCGCGTCGGCCGGGTGCTTGCGCGCGTACCAGTCGGACGTCCACTCCCAGACGTTCCCGATCATGTCGAAGAGGCCGTGGCCGTTCGGCGGGAAGGCTCCGACCGGCGACGTCCGCTGGACAGACTGGGAGATGTTCCGGTGCGGGAAGTCACCCTGCCAGGTGTTCGCCATCCGCTGCCCGCCGGGCGCGAACTCGTCACCCCACGCGAACTCGGCGCCGTCGAGCCCGCCGCGCGCGGCGAACTCCCACTCGGCCTCGGTCGGCAGTGCCCTGCCGGCCCAGGCGGCGTAGGCCTCGGCGTCGGCGTAGGCGATGTGGACGACGGGATGGTCGTCGAGACCCCGGATCGAGCTGCCCGGGCCGTAGGGGTGGCGCCAGTTCGCGCCTCTCTGGAACGTCCACCACTGGCTGCAATCGCGCAGGTCGACGGGTCCGCGCGGAGGCACGAACGCGAGCGAACCGGCAAACAGCAGGTGCGGCAGCGCGCCGGGGTAGTCCTCCGGCTTGGGCGGGATTTCCGCAACAGTGCGGTAGCCCGTGGCGCGGACGAACCGTTTGAACTGCCTGTTCGTGACCGGGGCCGCGTCGATCCAGAAGCCGTCCACAGTCACGCGGTGGGCGGGCGCTTCTTCGGGGTAGTGTCGATCCGAACCCATGCGGAACGTGCCGCCCGGGATCCAGCGCATGCCCGGGCAGTCCTGGGGCCTCGTTGCGAGGACGGCATCATCGGCGAGCCCGGTCGACATGCGTCGCTCCCGTCGGTTACCCCAAGAGCAGCGCCCGATCGCGTCGCAACGGGGCGCTGCTCTAGGTCTTTGTTTTTGCCGCATTTTCTAGGACGAACCGGCAACCACTTCGTCGGAAAATGCTCTAGTCTCCGCCTCCCGGCATCGCGGACCGCGGCGGTCGCTATGCTCAGCTCCGGCAAGACGCGCCGCAGCCTTGGCCGCCATAGCCGCCACGGGGCCGAGCCTCGGCGTCGGATGCCAGTGTCACCCCGCCGGCAGGGCCGCGCAGGCGGTCGCAACGCGTGTCATGTCATCGTGCCCCGGCGCGAGCCGCGTCGGGAGGCTCGAGGTCACCAGCGGCGGTAGCGTCGGACCGCCACCGCGCGCGGGCCGTAGATGCCGCGCCGGACACCCACCGCGCCGCGTGGGCCGACGCACCCGGCCCGGAAGGCGCCGCGGGCGCAGACGACGGCGTTCGCCTCTGTCGGTACGAAGGTGAGTAGACCCGCGAGAAGACCGAGCACGACCAGGACGTACCTCATGACGGGTCCTCCGTGGGTGTCGACCCGCCCACGGCAGCGACGCCGAGCCGGATCGGGGCGGAGACCACGATACCGGCTTTCCGAAGAGCCGCTTGACTGCACGTGACACCGGCTTGTCTTCTTGGAACAAGGTGGCGGGTCGCAGGAGTGGACAAGAGGGGTGCCGCTCGCCCGGGCTTCGCCGTTCGTCACCGATGCCGGGCGCGCCACGAGGTCGGGCTCTGGCCGGACCAGCGCCGGAACGCCCGCGTGAACGCGCTCGCCTCCGAGAAGCCGAGCGCCGCCGCAATCTGCGCGAACGGGATATCGGTGTGGTCAACCAGCTGCCGGGCGATCTCGAACCGCCCCTCGTCGGCCATGGCGCTGAATGCCGTTCCCTGCGCCCGCAGGCGGCGGGCCAGCGTTCGCCGATGCATGGAGAGCAGTCCGGCAACCCTCTCGGCGGTGCAGCTCCCGCGCATCAGTTCGGTGCGGAGCAACTGCCGCAGCCGCGACGTGAAGTCCGGTGCCTGGCTGCGCGTCAGCTCGACCAGCCGCTCCCGCACGCTCCGCAGGACGGCCGGGTCCGCACCCGGGATCGGCTGGTCGAGCTGGCGCGCCGGGAAGACGAGGGCCGCCGCCTCACGGTTGAACCGGACCGGGGCGGCGAACACGCGGCGGTAGGCCGGTTCGTCCTCCGGCACCGCTCGCGGAAGCAGCACCTCCTCCGGGGCCCAGTTCCCGCCGCAGAGGGCACGCAGGACGTTCAAGCCCGCGGCCGCGGCCGCATCCGCGACCTGGTCGGCGCACGCCGTCCCGGGCTCGTAGATCACGCAACTCCAGACGGCAGTGCCGCCGCGGGCGACGAGCGTGGTCGTCGCTCCCACGCAGTGCATCTCCACGTGCCGGATCAGACCGCGCAGGGCGGCGCCGACGGTCTCGGAGTGCAGCATGAGGGACCCGACCAGCCCGAGAGAGGCGACCCGCACCCGTTGGCCGAGGAGTAGCCCGAAATGCGCGCAGCCCGTGCAGGCTCCGGAGCGGCCGATCATCTCGCAGAACGCCCTCAACGGGATGGTCGCGTTCGGGTCGGTCAACATGGCGGGATCCAGACCCGCGGTCCGGATGACGCGCTCGAAGTCGGCGCCGAGGTGCCGCAGCAGGGGAGCGATCTCGCGCGCGACGCCCGACGGGATGGAACCCGGTTCCATCGGGCGCGCGGTGGCAGGGAACGCGCCTGGCCCCAGGAGCGGGGGGGGAGTTCTGGTCGGAAAGCTCGCCGTGAGAACCACCGCGCGGGCGTGTGGGGGCATGGCTCCACTCCGAAGCGTCGGGTCGCCTGGTCCATCCGTGTCGTTGGCCCGTGGTGCTGGGACAACCGTTCCGCCAACCGGACGCGTGGCTGTGCGCGCGTTCGGGGAGGTGCTCGCGACGGCCCTGGGCGTCATCGTGGGCCTACATCTGCAGGCAGGTGAGCAGGGCGACGTAGCTCGGCGATCCCCCGATACTTGTCGCCTGGGCGCACGACTCCCGCCGTCCAGCGTCGAAGCCGGTCCATTGCTGCTCGACCTGCATCCGGGCCTGCGCTTCGTCCCTGAGGCAGTTGCGGTCGACATTGCCGGCTCCTCCCGCGAGGACCGGGGCCGCGCGGCACGTTGCCTCGATGTCGTAGCGGGGGAGCTCGCCGGACAGAGCGGCCGAGGTCGTCAGGAGAACGAGCACCAAGCCCAGGGAGCGGATCATCGAATATCTCCTGACGCAGTCAGGGACGGTCGGCAGAGGACGCTGAGCGACGCACAGGAACTTCGAGGCCGGATCCAGCGGCCGGGTCACCGACTGCGCACGGCAGCCTGACACGAATACGGCGGCGACAGTACTGCTTCAGCCGGCACCTGCTTGACCCAATGAGACACGCGGATCAGGATTCATCGCCCCGGCTGAAGTCCCGATGGCCGCCCCGTGCATCAGGCAGGTTCGCAGGAGCCGACGGGTAGCAAGCTCTACAGGCTCGCCAGTCACTGCGCCACACTCCGTCCCGCGGACAAGCATTCGGGCACGCGGATCGGCGACCGCCAAACTGCTTGACAGTCGCATTTATGCGACTTTTTCGACGCATCTACTTCATTCGGTAGTTCCATGACTCGCGATATCGGAAGGCCGCACGAATGTTGTTGGGCGTAGGTATTAACCTGTGCAAGCCTCGGCATCGGTTCCGCCCTTGTCTGGGGTGAGCCAAGCACGGGGAGGGTCCAATGAGGGGCGTCAGGCAGCTCACCCAGATCTCGCTCCTGTCCGCGGCGTGCCTCCTGGTTCCGGCGAAATCCCAGGCAGCGGAGAGCGCACTCGGCGTGTACGTGCTCGGCAACCGAGGTCCACTCGCGGGCGTGACGCCACCGCCGGGCTTCTACTTCGAGAACGAGACCTACTCCTACTCGGGCGATCTCGGGGGCAGCCGCACCTTCCAGAGCGGCGGCGTGGTCGCGGCGAACGTCAAGCTCGACCTGAGCGCGAATTTCGTGAGCCCGATCTGGGTCACTCCGGCCGAGATCTTCGGTGGAAACCTCGGCTTCTCCGTCACCATTCCGTTCGGCACGCCCAACGTCAGCGCCGGGGCGGTCCTGGCTTCTCCACGCATCGACCGCATCATCGCCGGGCGGGAGCGCGACGCCAACTTCAACGTGGGCGACATCTATCTCGCCTCGTTCGTAGGATGGCACTCCGGCAACTTTCACTGGAGCGCCACGCTCCTCGGCGTCGTGCCGTCCGGCTCCTACGAGACCGGCCAGCTCTCCAACTTCTCGCTCAACCGTCCGGCACTCGACCTCAGCGGTGCCCTCACGTACCTCGATCCGGTGCTCGGCTACGAACTCTCGGTGGTGCCGGGCATCACCTTCAACTGGATCAACCCGGCGACCCAGTACCTCACCGGAACCGAGTTCCACCTGGAATGGTCGGCATCGAAGTACCTGAGCAAGGAGCTGTCGGTGGGCCTCGTTGGCTACTTCTACGATCAGTTGACGGGGGACAGCGGCCCGGGCGACCGGATCGGCCCGTTCAAGGGCCGGGTCACGGCGCTCGGCGGCCAGGTTGGCTACACGTTCAAGCTGGGCGAGATCCCGGTGTCGACCAACGCGAGATTTTTTCGGGAATTCGACGTCGTGAACCGGTTCACCGGCACGGCAGCCTACCTGACGATCTCGGCGCCGCTCTGGGTGGCTCCGCCGAAGCCGGCCGCCGAGACCAAGCCGGTCATCGCGAAATTCTAAGAGCCCGTTTGGAAATTATGGGTGAGCGGTGCGGCGGAGCAGGTTGCCGCCCATAGCAACAAGGATCATGGCGTGAGAGACGTCGATGCGCCGCTCGTAATCGCGCACGAGGCGTCGCCAGCGGGTCATCCAGCCGAAGGTGCGCTCCACCACCCAGCGGCGGGGGAGAACCTCGAAACCTGTCTGGCTGTCGGATCGACGGATCACCTCGATGGCAAAGTCCAGGTAGGCGGCCTTGTCCATCAGTTCGAGCCTGTCGTAAGCGCCGTCGGCAAAGAGATGCTTCACCCAGGGCCAGCGCTTGCGGATGCCGTCCAGGATCACCTGGGCTCCGGCGCTGTCGGAGATGTCGGCCGTCGTCAGGTTGACCGTCATCAGGCGCCCATCGGCATCCACCGCGATGTGGCGCTTGCGGCCGGTGATCTTCTTGCCGGCGTCGTACCCTCTTGCCGCGGCGTAGGGGCCTTCACCGTCTGGCTGTCGATCTCCGCCGCCGAGGGGCTCGCCTCACGGCCTGCCCGCTCACGGTCAACCATCAGTGCCAGGTCGTGGATGGTCTGGAACAGGAACCGCCGCGCCAGTTCCCGGAACCAGCCGTCGATCGTCCGCCAAGGCCCGAAGTGCACCGGCAGCCTGCGCCACCCGCAGCCCGAGCGCACGAGGTAGCGCACCGCGTTGATCACCTCCCGGAACTCGATCTCGCGCGGCCGGCCACGACGCCCCGGCTCGGGCATCAAGGGCGCGATCTGTTCCCACTCCTCGTCCGTCAGGTCGGAGGGATGACGCTTCGTCTTCTTGGCGATCTTGGCTAGGCGGCCACGGCTCTGCTCGATCTACATCCAGAGCTTGAATCACAGCAACAGCCCACGCGGAATCCCGCTCAGCGGATTTCCAGACAGCCTCTCAGTGGCCTACCAGACTTCATCGAGGCCCAGGCGCGACACCCCGCCTACGCTCCGTTCGCGGACCATCCGGTAAGTAAAACAAGCGAAATCCTGACAGGCCGATGAGCGATTTCGGCTGACTCCCATGCCGCAAGAGGCACAGGGCGGTGCATGTCAGGAATCCATGTCCCCGAATCAAATGTCCGAAAAACCCTTGCAACCGGACATTCCTGACATCAGCCGGATGGGGCCGTTGACGGTCGAAAGCCGCCAGTGCCAAGCCGGCCCGGCGGCGCGCGCGCCCACCCAGCCCCGACACCGAACGGGCATCCAGCCCCCAGCCTTGACAGCCTCTCCACCCCTCCGTCAAAGGGGCGTCGCGCGACCGATCTCCTTCGGCGATCCGACCGCCGCAAGGACATCGCACGCAAAGGAATCGTCCGCTCCGCCGCGGACCGCGAGAAGGCCCGGAGCCCGACAGCAAACCATCGACCGGTCGACCGCCATCAACAAGACCAACACCAAGGCGGGCGCAGAACGGCTTTCCAATGATCGCTCCAGGGAGGAGACGCACGTGGACATCAAGAAAACGATCGACCGGATCCCGGGCGGGCTGATGCTGGCGCCGCTGCTGCTCGGCGCCCTGTGCAAGACCTTCGCGCCCGGCGCTCCGGCTTATTTCAAAGGCTTCACGCAGGGGATCATGACCGGGGTGATCCCGATTCTGGCAGTGTGGTTCTTCTGCATGGGCGCCTCGATCAAGCTCAGCGCCACCGGGACGGTGCTGCGCAAGTCCGGCACCCTCGTCCTCACCAAGCTCTTCTCCGCCTGGATCATCGTCCTCGTCGCCGCCCGGTTCCTGCCGCCGGAGGGCATCCAGACCGGCTTCTTCGCCGGCCTGTCGATCCTCGCCATCGTCTGCGCGATGGATATGACCAATGGCGGCCTCTACGCCTCCCTGATGCAGACCTACGGCACCCGCGAGGAGGCCGGCGCCTTCGTGCTGACCTCGATCGAGTCCGGCCCGCTGATGAGCATGATCATCCTGGGCGCCTCCGGGGCGGCGCATTTCGAGCCGCAGATCTTCGTGGGCGCCGTGCTGCCCTTCCTCATCGGCTTCGCGCTCGGCAACCTCGACCCGAAGCTGCGGGCGTTCTTCAGCCCGGGCGGGCACCTGATGATCCCGTTCTTCGCCTTCGCGCTCGGCAACACCATCGACCTCTCCACCCTGCTCTCGCCGCTCGCCGGCCTCGGCGTGGTGCTGGCGCTGGCCGTGATCGGGCTGACCGGCATCCCGCTCATCATCGCCGACAAGGTGATCGGGCGGGGCACCGGCACGGCGGGCCTCGCCGCTTCCTCGACGGCGGGCGCGGCCGCCGCCAATCCGGTGGCGATCGCCGCGGTGGCCCCACAATTCGCGCCGGCGGCGCAGCAGGCCACCGTGCTGGTGGCGGTCTGCATCATCGTCACGTCGATCGTCGTGCCGCTGCTGACCGGCCTCTGGTACAAGCAGTTCGGCCGGGGCGCGGCGGAGCCGGCCGGGCCCGCGGAGGCGCCGGCGGCGCCCCTGCAACTCGCGCCGGTCGACTGACGGCCGCCCTCGTCCACGGATCATCCAACGGGAACCCCACGCATGTCTGGAAAACTGGCGGGTCAGGTCGCGGTCGTGACCGCGGCGGCGCAGGGCATCGGTCGGGCGACGGCGGAGTTGTTCGCCCGCGAGGGCGCGCAGGTCGTCGCCACCGACATCAACGCGGCCAAGCTCGCGGACCTCAGCGGCCCGGGCCTCACGACCCGCACCCTCGACGTCCTCGACGGCGCGGCCGTGGCGCAGGTGCTGGGCGAGATCGGGCGCCTCGACGTACTGTTCAACTGCGCGGGCATCGTCCACAGCGGGACGATCCTCGACATGACCGACGCGGAGTTGGACTTCGCCTTCAACCTCAACGTGAAGGCGATGGTGCGCACCGTCCGGGCCGTGCTGCCGGGCATGCTGGAGCGCGGCGGCGGCTGCATCATCAACATGGCCTCGGTGGCGTCGAGCGTGAAGGGCGTGCCCAATCGCTGCGCCTACCAGACCACCAAGGCGGCGGTGATCGGCCTGACCAAGTCGATCGCGGCGGATTACGTGACACGCGGCATCCGCTGCAACGCGATCTGCCCCGGCACGGTGGAATCGCCCTCGCTCCAGGACCGCCTCTCGGCGGGCGGGGATTACGACGCGGCGCGGGCCGCCTTCGTGGCGCGCCAGCCCATCGGCCGCATCGGCCGCCCGGAGGAGATCGCCGAGCTGGCGCTGCACCTCGCCACCGCCACCTACACGACGGGCCAGGCCCACATCATCGACGGCGGCTGGGCGATGTGAGGCGCGCCCACCCTCGCCCCGCCCGGCGGGCAGGGCGAGGGTGGGTCCCCGGCGATCAGCCGGCGCGCTTCAGTCCCTCGCGCCGGTCCACCTCGAAAGCCTGGAGGTCGAGCGCGAGGCCGACCACCTGGTCGGACTTCAGCCGCGTCGGGTCCAGCGGCCCGCCGAACCCGTGCCGCAGGTACACCTCCTGCACCTCGGGCGTGCGCATGGCGCCGCCCATCGTCCAGTTCGGGAACAGCCGGCCCGGAACGTCCCGCACGGTGATGATCGTCGCGGCCGCGTGGCGCGCGTCCCGCGCGATGCGGTTGTAGGTCCCCGTGACCATCGCGCGCTCGCCCTCCAGGATCTGCACGAACCAGGTCTTGTCGAAGATCAGGAACCCGGTGATGCCGTCGCGGCTGTTGTTGCGCTGAGAGACCGACAGGATCTCGCGCATGTTGGTGAGCATGGCGCGATCACCGCCCGGCACCGTGTTGCGGCTGTAATAGACGAGCTGGTGGATCATCGCGCGATCTCCCCCAAGGGCGGATTCTGGATCAGGATGGAGGCTGCAGATGGGCCGATCGATGGTGACGCCCAGATCCGCGCTCCCCGACACCCGATCTGATCGCGGGACATTAATTTTTACTGAATAAACCCAAGACGCGCAGGTTCGACGCGACCTTTATCAATGCCATATACTTAAATAATTATGATATACTAATGACACTCTCGGCCGGGCGCCGCGCGGAGGGCCAGGGTGTCCGCCGCACGCGTCGACGCCGCGATCGCCCGACCGGGCGCGGTCCCGGCCGGCGCGCGCCTCGGTCGTGCCGCCCTCAGGGATCGTCCGAGGCCCAAGCGCGCTCGGCGGGACCGTCGCCGCCGCGCCCGGCGATGCGGCCGGGCGCGGCACGCGCCTCGATGGCCAGGGCCTCCGCGTCGAACTCGGCCGCCATCGCCCGCAGCGCCGTCACCGCCGGATCGCTCTGGGTGCTCAGGTGCCGGGCGAGGCGCCGACATTGCTCGGCCTTCGTGCGAAAATACGCCGCGTCTTTCACGATCCCGATCTCGACCAAGGCGATTCATTCGCCCGCTCACGAGGTCGCTCTAACTCACGCGGCCGATATCATCACGATAAAACGTACAAAAACCGCCGAACTAAGTCTTCAGAATTATGTATTTTGTCATTTTTCGAGCGCCGCCCAGGCCGATCATCGTCGCGACGACCTGACACATGCGGCGAATGCGAGGCGCGATTGTGCCGTCCTCGGCCGGGGATGCGGCCCCGCGACCCGACCCAGGGGCCTCAGGCCGCCCGGATCGCCGAGCGGTCCCGCCCCTCCGGCACCTCGTCGGTGTGGACCGTGAATTCCGCGAGCCGGGCCTGCCCGAAGCTCGTGGTGAGCGCGACGTCGGTGGCGTCGCGGCCCCTCGCCATCAGGATTCGGCCGATCCGCGGCCGGTTGTGGCGGGCGTCGAACGTGTACCACCGCCCGTCCAGAAAGGCCTCGAACCACGCCGAGAAATCCATCGGGTCCGGCACCGGCGGCACGCCGATGTCGCCGAGATAGCCCGTGCAGTAGCGTGCCGGGATGTTCATGCAGCGGCAGAAGGTCACCGCGAGATGGGCGAAGTCCCGGCAGACGCCGTGCCGCTGCGCGTAGGCCTCCGAGGCGCTGCGGGTGGCGTCCGCCTGCATGTAGTCGAAGCGGATGTGCCGGTGGACGAAGTCGACGATCGCCTGCACCCGGCCCCATCCCTCCGGAACCTGCCCGAAGAGCTGCCAGGCGGTGGCCGCGAGCTTGTCCGTGTCGCAGTAGCGGCTGCCCATCAGGAAGGGCAGGGTCGCGTCCGGCAGCTCGGCCACCGGCACCTGCCGGGCGTGGGGGGCCTGGAGATCGGGCTCGCCGGAATCCCGCACGGTGAAGTCCGCCGCCATGCGGATCCGCCCGGCGGGCGCGACGATGCGGGTGCAGACATTGTCGAACCCGTCCCGGTACGCGCGGGCCGGCACCGGCGGGTCGAACAGGATGGTCTCCGGCGTCAGGAGATCGTCCACCCGCGAGGGATGAACGCTCAGCATCAGCACCATCGGCGTCGGCGCGACGGTGTCGAAAGCGATCGAGTAGCCCGTTCTGATTTTCATGAATTTGCCGCGATCGGGAAGCGTGTCGACACAGAAGTCGTCATGCCCGCGTTTGTTCCGGCAGGCGTGGTCGAATTCGCGCCTCGTCTGCCCAAATAACTCGCAAATGCCCGAAGCACGACCCGGTAGGCCAGGTGCGGCGCGCGTTCGGCCCGGCGACGTCTGCCGGAATGCTTCGTCAGCTGCCCGTCACGAGGTCGGCGAGGAGCTTGAGGTTGAGCCCGACGATCAGCGCGGCGGCGGCCCAGGACGCGACCTTGAGCCAGACCGGGATGACGAGGGGCCCCATCTTGGCCGGATCGGAGACGAAGCGCACCAGCGGGACCACCGCGAAGGGGAGCTGCATCGAGAGCACGACCTGGCTCAGCACCAGGAGCCGGGCGGTGCCCTGCTCGCCGGACAGGGCGGTGACCGCGATCACCGGCACGATGGCGAGCGCCCGGGTGAGGAGGCGGCGCAGCCAGGGCGCGAGGCGCAGGCGCAGGAACCCCTCCATGACGATCTGCCCGGCCAGCGTCGCGGTGACCGTGGAGTTGAGGCCCGAGGCGAGGAGCGCCACCGCGAACAGGGTCGAGGCGAGGCCCGCCCCCAGCAGCGGCGCGAGCAGCTCGTGGGCCTGCTCGATCTCCTCCACGTCGGTGCGGCCGGCGGCGTGGAAGACGCTCGCCGCCATGATCAGGATCGCCGCGTTGACGAACAGGGCGAGCATCAGCGCGAGGGTCGCGTCGGTCACCGCGAAGCGCAGGGCCGCCCGCCGCCCGCTCTCGGTGCGCGGATAGGCCCGGGTCTGCACGATGGCCGAGTGGAGGTAGAGGTTGTGCGGCATCACGGTCGCCCCGAGGATGCCGATGGCGAGGTAGAGGGCGGCCGGGTCGGTGACGATGGCCGGGCGCGGCACGAAGCCCCCGAGCACCGCCCGGACCGGCGGGGCGGCGAGCGCGATCTCGACCGCGAAACAGGCGAAGATCAGGCTCAAGAGCGCGATCACGAAGGCTTCGAGCGCCCGGAAGCCCCGCCGCATCAGGAGCAGGATCAGCAGCGCGTCGAGGCCGGTGAGCACCGCCCCCCAGAGGAGCGGCAGGCCGAAGAGCAGCTTGAGGGCGATGGCGGTGCCGATCACCTCGGCGAGGTCGCAGGCGACGATCGCCGCCTCGCAGGCGAGCCAGAGCGCGATCCCGACCGGGCGGGGATAATGGTCGCGGCAGGCCTGGGCGAGGTCGCGGCCCGTGGCGACGCCGAGCCGTGCCGCCAGCGCCTGGAGCAGGATCGCCAGCAGGTTCGACAGCAGGATGACGGAGAGGAGCGTGTATCCGAACTTGGCGCCGCCCGCGATGTCGGTGGCCCAGTTGCCCGGGTCCATGTAGCCCACCGCCACCATGTAGCCCGGCCCCAGGAAGGCCGTGAGGCGCCGCAGCCAGGAGCCGGAGGCGCGCACGCCGACGCTCCCGTTCATCGCCCCGAGGCTCGCCTCCGCTTCCGGCCGCTCGAACCGCCACGCCCGCATCCGTCCCGCGCTCCGCTCACCGCCACCGATATAGCAACGGCTATAATCAATCGACAAGGCTGGATTTGGTTGCGGCGGGGGGAGAGCCCCGCTGCGCGCAGCCCCCTACTCCCGCCGTTCCCGGAAGAAGTCCCGCAGCAGCGCCGCCGCCTCCTGCTCGCGAAAGCCGCCATAGACCTCCGGCGCGTGGTGGCAGGTCGGCAGTCCGAAGAAGCGCGGCCCGTGCTCCACGGCGCCGCCCTTGGGGTCGGGGGCCGCGAAGTAGAGGCGGCGGATCCGCGCGAAGCTGATCGCGCCCGCGCACATCCCGCAGGGTTCGAGCGTCACGTAGAGGTCGCAGCCGGTCAGCCGCTCGTCGCCGATCGCCCGGCAGGCGGCCCGGATCGCCAGGATCTCCGCATGCGCCGTCGGGTCCCGCAGGGTCCGCGGCCGGTTGCCGGCCACCGCGAGCACGGTCCCGTCGCGGACGATCGCCGCGCCCACCGGCACCTCGCCGAGGGCGGCGGCCTCGCGGGCGGCCGCGAAGGCGAGGCCGAGCGGGTCCGGGCGGCCCTCCCCCGGCATCTGCGCGAATTCCCCCATCGGCCCCGCTCGCGGAATGCAACCCGCTCTGGTATCAGGCGCGCATGAGCGACAGCAACGACCAAGAGCCCCGCGGACCGAGGCGCCGCCGCGGGGGCGACGACGCGTCCCCGGCCCCCGAGCCGACCCCGACCGCCGCCGAGCCCGAGCGCATCGCCAAGGTGATCGCGCGGGCGGGCGTGGCCTCGCGCCGCGACGCCGAGGCGATGATCGCCGAGGGCCGCGTGACCCTCAACGGCGAGGTCCTGGCCACGCCGGCCGTCACGGTCGGGCCGGGCGACCGCATCACCGTCGACGGCGAGCCCCTCCCGACCCGCGAGCGCACCCGGCTGTGGCTGTTCCACAAGCCGCGCGGCGTCGTCACCACGGCCCGCGACCCGGAGGGGCGCCAGACCGTGTTCGACGTCCTGCCCGAGGACCTGCCCCGGGTGGTGGCGATCGGGCGGCTCGACATCAACACCGAGGGGCTCCTGCTCCTCACCAACGACGGCGGCCTCGCCAAGGTGATCGCCCATCCGGAGACCGGCTGGCTGCGGCGCTACCGGGTGCGGGCCTACGGCGACGTCGACCAGGCGATGCTCGACCGCCTGCGCGGCGGCGTCACCATCGACGGGATGGAGTACGGCCCCATCGAGGCCACCATCGACCGGCAGCAGGGCGACAACGTCTGGCTGACGCTCGGGCTGCGCGAGGGCAAGAACCGCGAGGTCAAGCGCATCCTGGAGCATCTCGGCCTGTCGGTGAACCGGCTGATCCGGCTCTCCTTCGGCCCGTTCCAGCTCGGCGAGCTAGAGGTCGGCCTCGCCGAGGAGGTGCGCACCAAGGTGCTCAAGGAGCAGCTCGGCAAGACCCTCTCCGAGCAGGCCGGCGTGGATTTCACGAGCCCGGTGCGCGAGCCCATCGCCCCCTTCGGCTCCCCGAAGCCCGCCGGCCGGCCGGGGCCGGCCCAGGGGCGGGGTGAGGCGCGCGGCGAGGGGCGCGGCGAGGAGCGTCCCGCCCGCGGCGCGCGCCCGGCCGGCCGCGGCGAGCGCTTCGGCGACCGCGGCGAGCGCTTCGGTGAGCGCCCGGCGCGCGGGCCCCGCGATCCCGCCCGGCCGCAATTCGGGCGCCCGCCCGCCGCCCTGCGGCCGGAGCGCGGCGCGACGACGGGGCCGAGCCCCCGCCGGGCGGTCTGGCGCGACCCGGAGCTCGAAGCGGCCGCCGAGGCGCGTCCGCCGCGGGTGCGGCGCCGGATCAGCGACCCCAAGGAGGCCCGCGCCGCCGCCGCGGAGCGGCCGCGCGAGCGGGTCGGGGCGATCGCGGCGGGCGAGCGCCGGGTGCTGGTGGAGCGGCTGAAGGCCGAGCCCGCCCCGGAGCCGCCCCGCGAGCGGCCGGCCCGCCGGCCGCGGGCCGAGGAGGGCGGCGCCCGGCCCGAGGCCGCACCGGAGCGGGCGCGCCCCGCGCGGGCCCCGCGGACCGGCGACGAGCGCCCGGCCCGGCGGCCGCGGCCGGAGGGCGCCCCCGACCGGAGCGGCGCCGGGGGACGCGGCCCGTCCCGCTTCGCGAAGGACGGCCCTCCCCGGGGCGGCGGCGCGAAGGCCGGATTCGCCAAGGGCGGTGGCCGGTCCGCGGGCGCGCGGTTCGGCGGCGACGCACCGGAGGGCGGCCGGTCCGCCGGCAAGCCCGGCGGCTCCCGCTCCGGCGGCGGCTTCGCGGGTGCGAAGTCCGGCCGGCCGGGCGGAGGCCCGGGCCGGGGCGCCGCGCCGCGCGCGGGCGGCCCCAAGCGCTCGGGACCGCCGGGCGGCGGCCGCCCAGGCGGAGGGCGCCCGCCCCGCGGGCGCTGAGCCGTGCGGATCGTCGGCGGGAGCCTGCGGGGCCGCGCGCTCGCCGGCCCGCGCAGCGACGCGATCCGGCCCACCTCGGACCGGCTGCGCGAGGCGCTGTTCAACGTCCTCGCCCACGCCTACGACGACCCCGTGGCGGGCGCGCGGGTGCTCGACCTCTTCGCCGGCACCGGGGCGCTCGCCTGCGAGGCGCTGTCGCGGGGCGCCGCCTTCGCGCTGATGGTCGACGAGGGCGCCGAGGCGCGGGGCGTGATCCGCCAGAACGTGGAGGCGCTGGGCCTCGGCGGCGTCACGCGGCTGTTCCGCCGGGACGCCACCCGGCTCGGCGCGGCCCCGCCCGGCGCACCCTTCGGCCTCGCCTTCTGCGACCCGCCCTACGGGCGCGGCCTCGCCCCGCGGGCCCTCGCGTCCTGCCGCGACGGCGGCTGGCTCGCCCCGGGCGCGCTCGTGCTCGTCGAGGAGGCGGCCTCGGCCGACCTCGTCCTGCCGCCGGGCTTCACGGAGCTGGAGCGCCGCCCCTACGGCGACACCCAGGTGGCCTTCGCGCGCCTCGACGTCTGAGCGACGCCGACCCGGGCAGCGCGATGCGCGGCATCGCCGAGCCGGCCGAGGACTTGGCGGATACACGCTCCGCCTTCGGTTACGCGTCCTTAACTCTATCGGTTGTACCAGTCTTAACCATGACATCCGGTGCCCTGCCTGCGCAGGACCGGTGATGGCGGAGCAGCCGGTGCACGAGGTGTGTGGCGCAAAGGGGCGGCGATCGGCTGCCGGCGGCCTCGCCCTCGCGGTGCTGCTCGCGGCCGGGGCGGCGGCAGCCCAATCCCCCTCCCCGCTTCCGGGCGCCGACCCGGCCGTCGCCGCGCCCGCGGAATCGGGCGAAGCGCCCCCGCTCCTGCGCGGCGCCGCCCCGGCAGCCCGGCCCGTCGCCGCGGGCGAGAAGCCGCGCCGGCCGCCGCAGCGGCGGACCCGGTTGCCGACCGCCGCCGTGATCCGGCCCGTGGTCCAGGCCCCGGTCGCCGACCCGCCGCAGGTGCGCCCGGTGGTGCAGGAACCGGTCACCGGCCTGCCCGACCCGATCCTGGCGGCCCCGCTGCTGCGCCGCCGTCCGATCGATCCGAGCGATCCCTACGCGCCGCTCGGCATCAAGGTCGGCGCGATGACGCTGTTCCCGGCCCTGCAGCAGGGCGTCGGCTACGACACCAACCCGGACCGCGCCGCCCAGGGCAAGGGCTCGGCCGCCCTGCGCACGGACGGCGAGATCGGCTTCCAGAGCGACTGGTCGTCCCACTCGCTCACCGGCACCCTGCGGGGCGGCTACAGCGCCTTCCCGGACAACCACGCGGCCGACCGGCCGGACGGCGACGGCTCGGTCCTGCTGCGCATCGACGCCTCCCGCGACACGCGCTTCGAGGTGCAGGGCAACTACCTGGTGACGACCCAGCGCGCCGGCAGCCCCGACCTCAACGCGGCCCTGCGCGAGCGCCCGGTCGTCGCCACCTATGGCGGTGCGGTCGGCGTGGTGCAGGATTTCAACCGCCTGCAGCTGACCCTGCGCGGCCTCGTCACGCGCGAATCCTACGACGACGCGCTCCTGGCCAGTGGCGGCGTCCTGCGCCAGGCCGAGCGGAACGCCAACACCTACGGGCTGCGCCTGCGCGCCGGCTACGAGGTCACCCCGGGCTTCATGCCCTTCGCGGATGTCCTCGTCGACACCCGCATCCACGACCTCAGGCTCGACTATGCGGGCTACCGGCGCGACTCGGACGGGCTGACGGTGCGGGGCGGCAGCACCTTCGAGATCTCGCGGATCCTCACCGGCGAGGTCTCGGGCGGCTACCTCCAGCGCAGCTACGCGGACAATCGCCTGCGCGACGTCACGGGACCGGTCTTCGACGGGGCGCTCGTCTGGGCGGCGACGCCGCTGATGTCGCTGCGCCTCACGGCCAGCACCGGCGTGGTCGAGACCGTGCTGCAGAACGCCAGCGGGGTCCTGACCCAGACCTACGGGGCGGAACTCACCTACGACCTCCTGCGCAACCTGCGCCTGACCCTCGTCGGCTCGCTCTACAGCAACGACTACCAGGGCGTGAGCATCCGCGAGAACGGCATGCTGGTCGGCCTCAAGGCCGATTATCGCTTGACCCGCTGGCTCGGCATCCGGGCGAGCTACGCGCACGAGGACCTGCACAGCACGTCGCCGGGATCGAGCTACAGCTCCGACACCTTCCTGGTGGGGGTGCGGATCAATCCGTGACGGCGGCGGCCCCCGGGAACGGGACCGCCCCGCGCCGGATTGGTCGTCGCACAGGCCGTGATCCGGGCTTCCCGCGCCGATGGTTCTCGTCACCCGCCAATCGACCGAAGCGGTCGCGCCCGAACAGGCCTTCGACTACTGGCGGAGCACCGCGCTCGCCCGTGTCGCCGTGGACGCGGTCGGGGAGACGGGCCGGTTCCGGGCGGCGCGCCTGCTGGCGGTGTCCCGGCACGCAACCCTGATCCACACCCGCAGCAGCCCCCTCTCCATCGCGCGGCAGCCCCAGCACGTCCGCCGCGACGGGCTCGACGACGTCTGCCTCAGCCTCGTCATCAGGGGAAGCGGCCATCACGAGCAGGGCCGCCGCGGCGGCCTCGTCGGGCCGGGCGGGATCGGCCTCGTCAGCCTCGACCGGCCCTTCGCCTCGGGGGTCCGCGAGCCTTACGAGGAACTGCGCCTCCACGTCCCGCGGGCGGCCTACGAGGCGCGGGTCGGCCGCGTCGAGACCGTCGCCGGGCGGACCTTCGCGGGCGGGACCGCGCTCGCCGACCTCTTCGCGGATTACCTGCGCGCCCTCGTCCGCTCGATCGAGCGGCTGTCGGAGGATGAGGCCGCCCACGCGGTCGCGGGCGCGCTCCACCTGCTGCGGGGCCTCGTCGAGGGCGGGCCCGCTGGGCCGGAGCCCGAGCTTCCGGCCGCCGGCCTGCGCTCCCTCGTCCAAGCCCATATCCAGCGCCGGCTGCACGATCCGGATCTCGACCCGGCGGCGATCTGCGCCGCCCTGCGCATTTCCCGGACGCGGCTCTACGCGGCCCAGAGCGGCGGCGAGGGCGTGGCCGCGGCGATCCGCGACGCGCGCCTCGACCGGGCCCGCGCCTGCCTGACCGCGCCCGCCTGGGACGGCGAGCCCATCGCCGCGATCCTGCACGCCTGCGGGTTTCGCGACGCCGCCGGATTCGGCCGCGCCTTCCGGCGCCGCTTCGGGATGACGCCCCGCGACGCCCGGCGCCAAGTCCGGGGCTGATCGGGACTCCGTGCGCGCCGAGGGTCTCGTGCGCGGTCCGTCAGGTCGGCGCGTGCGTCCGCTCCGCCCTGAACCGGGCCGGAATGTTGTCCTGGATCGGCGGCGCGTCCGGGAACGCGACCACGCGGGCGGCCTGCGCCTCGCCGGCCTGCGCCTCGCGGGCCGCCCGGGCGATCGCGGACGCGATCCGCACCTTCGTCGGCATGGAGAGGCCGCGCCGCAGCAGCCATCGCGGAAGGTGTGACGCGCGCTTCATCGGACTGGTCGACCGCCCCGGGGGAAATCGTCCCCGCGCGCAGCAGACACTGGGGCGCGCCGCCGCGGAAGCGGCCCCGCGTCCCGATCTCTTGGCTCTGCGTCCCGATCAGGGCGGGAGGCCCGGCGTCGGGGCCGGCGCATCCCGGGGCGTCCCCGCGAACCCAGGGCCTCACGGTCCGTTGGGCCTATCGCGTCCAGGAGGTGGGGAGCGATGGGCCAACCCGTTCGAGACGAGCAGGCGCGGCCGGCGCGCGGGCGGGCGCTCGCGCGCCTCCTCGGCACCGGCGTGATCACCGGGGCGGCGGACGACGACCCTTCGGCCATCGGCACCTACGCGAGCGCGGGCGCCAAGTTCGGCCTCGGCTTCCTGTGGGTCGCCCCGGTGCTGCTGCCGATGATGGTCGTCGTCGTGTACGTGTCGGCCAAGCTCGGGCAGGTCTACGGCAAGGGCCTGTTCGCGATCGTGCGCGACCGCTACCCGCGCGCCGTGCTCTACCCGCTGGTGCTCGGCGCCTTCCTGGGCAACGTCATCGAGGCCGCCGCCAATCTCGGCGGGATCGGGGCCGCGCTCAATCTCGTCCTGCCGCTGCCGGTCCCGCTGATCGTGGTCGCCAGCGCGGCCGTGATCCTGGGCTTCCAGATCCTCGGCTCCTACGCCCTGCTGCGCCGGCTCTTCCGCTGGCTCGCGCTCGCGCTGTTCGCCTACGGGGCCGCCGCCGTGATGGCGCGGCCCGATCTCGGCGCGGTCCTGCGCGGCACCCTGGTGCCGCGGATCCGCCTCGACGCCGAGTTCCTGGCGATGATCGTGGCCTGCATCGGCACCTCGCTCTCGGCCTACATCTACACGTGGCAGTCGAACCAGGAGGTCGAGGAGGAGATCGCCCAGGGGCGCCGCACCCTCCGGCAGCGCAAGGGCGCCACCGACGCGGAGTTGCGGGCGACGCGCCGCGACGTGGTGGTCGGGATGCTGTTCTCGAACGTGATCCTCTACTTCGTCATCCTGTCCACCGGGGCGACGCTGCACCCGGCGGGCCAGACGGAGATCGACAGCGCCGCCCAGGCCGCGGCGGCGCTCGCGCCCCTCGCGGGCGAGGGGGCGAAGCTCCTGTTCGCCCTCGGCGTGATCGGGGTCGGCTTCCTGGCGGTCCCGGTGATGACCACGGGCGCGGCCTACGACCTCGTGCAGGGGGTCGGCGCGCGGGGCAGCCTGCACGACCGTCCCGGCGAGGCGAAGCTGTTCTACGGCACCATCGCGGCCGTGACGGCGCTGGCCGCCGGGCTGAACTTCCTGGGCTTCAACCCGATGCGCGCGCTCGTCTGGTCGGGCGTGGTGCAGGGCTTCTCGGTGCCCCCGCTCCTGCTGCTGATGATGCTGATGACGAACGACCGCGGGATCATGGGCGAGCGGGTGAACGGGTGGCTGACGAACGCGATGGGCTTTGCTACCACCCTGGTCACCTTCGCGGCCACCGCCGGCCTGGTGGCGACGTGGCTCCTCTGATCCGCCATCCGCGCGGAGGCGGCTCGGCGGAGGAACCCCCGCCGTCACGACCCCTGCGCGCAGACGATGAGACCGCCGCGGCACCGGGTCTGGCGGAGGATCCGCGGCGATGCCGGCGGCCTCTCCCCTCGTGAGCGGGCGACGGCTGCCCGAGCGGCAGCGCAGCGTATCACGCCGGCTTGGCGGCAGGACAGGTCATGGACTACAGCCGCGTGTGCGCCCGCCGGCCGCTGCGGAGCCGCCTGCGATGGCCGCAGGCGTCATCGGCCGGCCTCGTCGGGGAGAGCGACGGCACCCGTTGCCGGGACGAGAAGCCCGCACGGCATCGAGTGCTTAAAGACGTTCAAGGACGACAATCATCATGGCGCGGCATATCGTGATCGATAACTCGAACGTCTATCACACGCTCACCAGCGCAGCGGCTCGTCTGGAGCCGAACGTACCGTGGTTCGGCATCCGGATGCACCTCGATAATTTTTTTGATCTTCTCGAAAACCGGTCCGAAGTGATGACACGGGCGCTGGTCGGATCACAGAAGAATACCGCAGGCGCCGTCTGGGAAAAGGCGCGGAGCCGAGGCTATCATACTTATATCTTGAAACGCATCCTCAATGACGATAACTCCACCTCAGAGCAGGGCGTCGACGAGTTTTCCCATCTTATCATCGCCAATGCCATACTTGATTATTCGGGAGAGCAATCGCTCGTGATCGTCAGCGGCGATGGCCGGGATTCGGAGTTCGGCACGAGCTTCTACAGCCAGGCCCGCCGCGCCCTGCGGCACGGCTGGAAAGTCGAGATCTGGGCCTTCTCCGACGGCATGACCGGACGGTACAACGGATTGCTGGCGGAATACACAGGCAACATAAAGAAGATCTATCTCGATGATTACTACGACAATATAACATTCGTGCAGACGAACAATTTGCGAAATCCCCAGGCGTCGTTGCCGGCCGAGCTCAAGCGGAATGCCAAGCCGCTCGTGTGGCCGTGGCTCTGAATGCGGGCCGGCCCGCGACGCGGCCCGGGCTGTCTCCGAGCGTGGCCATGGGCTATCCTGCGCCCATGATCAGCCCCGCCCCCCCTTCGGCCGCGGCTCCGCCTCGCGGCCTGCCTCCTCGTCGGTGCCTGCGCGCTGCCGGCGGTCCCCGCCGCCGCGCAGGACGTCGGGCCGTTCCTCGGCTTCACTCCCCTGCCCTCCTTCGCGTGGCCCCGGCCGCCCGGCAGCGGCGGCGAGGGCCGCTGGGCGGGCTCCTACGCGGGTCTCTCGACGGGGTTCGAGGCCGTCTCCTCCAAGCACTTCGGCAGCTATGCCGGGCCGACCCTCGGGTTCGAGGGCGGCCGGATGTGGCAGGAGGGCCGATTCGTTTACGGCATCGTCGGCGGGTTCGACTACCTCGCCGCGGCGGGCGGCCTCCCGGGTCCGGGCCGCCTCGCACTCACGCGCGACTTCGCGGGCGGCCTGCAGGTGAAGGTCGGCGCCCTGCTCACGCCGGACGTGCTGCTCTACGCCAAGGCCGGCGCCGCCGCCGTCCACGAGACCCTGCGCGTGGGCGCGAGCCCGGTCTCGGCCCCCTTCTCCCGGGACGCCCTCGCGGTGCGGCCCGATGCGGGCGTCGGGGTCGAATGGGCGGTCACCGACCGGCTCACCCTCGGGGTCGAGGCGAGCGTGGTCGGGGGCGGCCTGCGCTAGGGCCGTGTCCGACGACGGGAGACCGGTTCATCGCGGATAAGGCGGCAGCATCGAAACCTCGGAGCGGCGGGGCGGTCCGGTCGCGACCCTACGACAGGCCGCGAGTCCGGCGCGTCTCGATCGGCGTGCAGCCGAATCGCCTTCGGTACCGCTGCGCGAAGTCGCTCATGTGCACGAAGCCCCACCGGCGGGCCAGGTCGGCGATGGTCGAACCCGCCTCGGCCTCGTCGCGGAGGTCGGCATGGACGCGCAGCAGGCGCTGCTCGATGACGTAGCCGAGGGGTGTCAGGCCGAGTTCCCGCTTGAACGCGATCTGCAGCATGCGGACGCTGATGCCCGCCGCCGCCGCCACGTCGCTCAGTCGCAGGGCCTGGCCGAGATGGGCGTGGATGAACTGCACGGCGGTCCGAACATGCGCCGACGACGCGCCTGAGCCGGCCCTCCCGGCCTCGGCACCGCGCCGCGGCCAGCAGGACAGGATCTGGTAGCTCACGATCTCCTCCAACAGCGGAAAGAACAGATCGTCGCACGGGTCGATGTGGCCGAGCCTCCGATGCATCTGGCGCAGGCTCATCAGGAGGGATCTCATCGGCGCCGTGTCGGCCGGAGCGAGCGCCTCGAGCGCCGGCTCGCCCGTCTGGTCGCGACCCTCGAGCGCGTGGTGGGCGGCCCTGAGCGCCGCGCGCGTGATCGTGCCGCTCAGGGCGGCGAAATGCGCCGAAGCCTCCGCGCAACGCATGGCCTCGAACGGGACGATCATCGCGCGGCCCGGGTGGGCGATCCGCTCGCCGCGGCGGTCCCGCCAGATCATCTGGCCGCTGGTCACGAAGCGGACGGTGACCAGGTCCGCGTCGAGCTTCGGCACGCTCAGGAAGCCGCTGGCCGAGTGCGTGAGCCACAGGCTCATGGTGCGGCTCTGGCCGCCCTCGATCCGCAGATCCGGAACGGCGTCGCCCGAGGGGCGGAACGCGACCGCGATGCCCCCCTGCGCGTTCAGGCGATCGAGCGCCTGCCTGCCGCCGAGGTGGTGGCGGAAGTAGTGCTGCGGACGCCACGTCGCGGGGGCGTTCTCAGGCTCGGGCATGGTGGCCCGGCGGCGAGGTCAGTGCAGCGAGGCCCGCGGCCAGGCGGGTTCCCGTCGCGCATCGGGCGGATCTGCGCGGCGCAGGTGACATGTCGACCGGTCCTCCCGCCGCCCCGACCGGCGGGATCCGGCTCCCCCCGCAGGCCCGAGCGCACCCCCGCAATACCCGTCATTTCCCACCTTGTCCACTCTCACAGAAGTATCATTTTTGCGAAATCAAGTACAACGTTTGCGAAATACTTGAATTAATATGTTATAAATGGTAAGTTTGCTATAGATAGGCTGAACATCACGGCGCCGCAGAGCGGCACGAGGATTGCGCATCTAATTTCCGCTGAGGAAGCAGAATGTTTGACTGTCACCGGCCCACCGCGCGCACGATCCTGGCCGCGCTCCACCGCTCGCAGGCCATCGCCGAGTTCGGACCGGACGGCGTCGTCCGGACGGCCAACGCCAACTTCCTGTCGCTGATGGGCTACGGCCTCGGCGAGGTGCGGGGACGGCATCACGGCGTGTTCGTTCCGCCCGCCGAGCGGGGCGGCCCGGCCCACGCGGCCTTCTGGGACGATCTGCGCCGGGGCGTCGCCCACTCCGGCGAGGTCCTGCGCGTGGCCAAGGGCGGGCGCGAGGTCTGGCTCCACGCCAGCTACACGCCGTGTGTCGGGCGCGACGGCACGGTCGAGAGCGTGGTCGCGATCGCCATCGACGTCACGGGCTCGAAGCTGAGGCGCGCCGCGTCCGAGGGGATCACGGCGGCGCTCGATCGATCCCAGGCCGTGATCGTGTTCTCGCCGGCCGGCGAGATCGAGGACGCCAACCAGAATTTCCTCGACGCGGTGGGATACCGGCTCGACGAGATCAAGGGCCGCCACCACGGGATCTTCGTCGACGATGCCGAGCGCGCGACGGACGCCTACCGGGCGTTCTGGACGGCCCTGGCCCGCGGCGAGTTCCAGGCGGCCGAGTACAGGCGGATCGGCAAGGGTGGGCGCGAGGTCTGGATCCAGGCGACCTACAATCCCGTCCTCGACCCGCTGGGACGCGTCCTGCGCGTGGTGAAGTTCGCCACCGACGTCACGCCGCAGGTGCGTCAGCGGCAGCAGCGCGCCGAGGCGGGCCGGGTCATCGCCGACAGCCTGAGCGTCGTCGGCGACGCGATCAGCGGGGTCACCCGCCAGAGCAGCGACGCGGCCGGCGCGGTCGCGCGGGTCTCCGGCGAGATCCAGGCCGTGGCGGCGGGCGCCGAGGAACTGGCCGCCTCGGTGGCCGAGATCAGCCAGCAGGTCGGCCACGCCTCCTGCATCTCCCGGGAGGCGGTGGCGCAGTCCCGGCAGACCGGCGAGATCGTGGCGGGCCTGAGCGTCCAGGCCGACCAGATCGGGGCGGTCGTCGGCCTGATCCAGACCATCGCGGCGCAGACGAACCTGCTGGCGCTCAACGCCACCATCGAGGCGGCGCGGGCCGGTGAGGCGGGCCGCGGCTTCGCGGTCGTGGCCGCCGAGGTGAAGGCGCTGGCCGGGCAGACGGCCCGTGCGACGGACGACATCCGCCTGCGGATCGGCGCCGCCCGCGCGGCGACGGAGGGGGCCGTCGGTGCCATCGGGACGATTCGGACGACCATCCAGACGCTCGACGGGATCGCGGCCGCGATCTCCGCCGCCGTCGAGGAGCAGGCCGCCGTGACGCGCGAGATGTCGGGCTCGATGCAGGTCGCCTCCCAGGGGGCCGCCCGCATCGCCGAGGGCGTCAGCGCCATCGCGAGCGCCATCGCGCAGGTCGACCGCGGGACGCAGGAGGTGCGCGACATCTCCCGCTCGATCGCCTGACCGGCGGCCGCGAACCATGGCCAGATGGATGCGCGGCAGCGCGTTTCAGATCATGCGTCGCATCCGGTGGGACGATCCCCCGCCGCCGGACGCCCGATCGACCGACGTGGTGTTGAGCGACGACGAGATCGCCGCGCGCGCCGGCGGGGCGCATGTCCGGGCCGGGCGCGCGCTACTGGGCTGGTCGATGCAGCAACTCGCCGAGACCAGCGGCCTGTCGCTGTCGACGGTTCGCCGGCTGGAAAATCGCGGCGGCCGCACGTCCGCCCTGGCGCGCCGGCGCGCCGTCACGGCCCTGCGGCGGCACGGGATCGTCTTCAAGACGGTGGACGGCAGCATCCTGGCGATCGGCCTGTCGCAGCGGCCGTGATCGACGTCGTGCCGGCGTCGCCGTCCGCGCGCCGGGACCGGGCCGCCGGGCGCGTTCCGGCGGTCCACGGCCGCGGCGTCCGGGCTCACCGCACCAGCGAGAGCGGCGCGCCGGACTTCGACAGCGCCCCGTCCAAGGCGCCGCCCGCCGCGCGCAGGCGCGCCGTCACGGTGCCGCCCGGCTGGTAGAGGTAGACCTCCCCGTCGCGGTAATCCCAGGCCGTGACCTTGGCGAGGTCCTTGTTGGTGCAGCCGGTCGCCTGCGCCTTGTAGAGGTCGAGGGCCGGCGTCGAGGCGAGCGTGAGGCGGCAGCTCGCCCCCGTGGCGTCCTTGGCGGTCCAGCCGCCCACCACCCCGGAGCGCCCGCCGCTCGCCACCGGGGGCGGGGGCGCGACGGCGGCCTGCTGCTGCACCGGCGCCGGATTCGGCTCCGCCAGGATCGGGCCGCCCGGATTGGCCGCCACCTCGGGCGGCGCCGCGCTGGCGCCCGGCGGGGGCGCCAGGGGGGCCGAGGTCACCGGACCCGCCGCGAGCCCGGGCGCGCCGAGATCGGGCTCGGCCTCCGGCACGGCCGGCCGCGCCTGGCGGGCGGCGAGGCGCGGCGCCGGCGCCTCGAAGCGCGAGGAGGCGCAGGCCCCCAGGCTCGCGGCGAGCGCGGTGAGAGCGAGCGCCCGCACGGCGACGGAACGGAGGGTCGAACGCGGCATCACGGATCCCGGACAGGAGGGGTGTTTCCGCCGAGATACGCGCGCCCGAAGGCGGCCGCAGGGCCGCCCCGAACGACAAAGGCGCCCGTGGGCGCCTTTTCGCGACACTGTGGCCGGGAGGCCGCAGTGATTCGTCACACGGTTTTCGATCGATTGCTTCGCGACGCGCAGACCGGCTTCGCTCAGGCGTGCGGCGCGACGCTGCGCCGCTCAGACCTCCCGGGTCACCATCATCTTCTTGATCTCGGCGATGGCCTTGGCCGGGTTCAGGCCCTTGGGGCAGGTGTTGGCGCAGTTCATGATCGTGTGGCAGCGGTAGAGCCGGAACGGGTCGTGCAGGATGTCGAGCCGCTCGCCCGTGTGCTCGTCGCGGCTGTCGATCAACCAGCGATAGGCCTGGAGCAGGGCCGCCGGGCCGAGGAAGCGGTCGCCGTTCCACCAGTAGCTCGGGCAGGAGGTGGTGCAGCAGGCGCAGAGGATGCACTCGTAGAGCCCGTCGAGGCGGGCGCGGTCCTCGGGGGTCTGGCGCCACTCCTTCTCGGGGGCGGGCGTCTCGGTCTGCAGCCAGGGCTCGATCGCCGCGTGCTGGGCGAAGAAGGCCGACAGGTCCGGCACCAGGTCCTTCAGCACCGGCATGTGCGGCAGCGGGTAGATCTTGATCTGACCCGATTGGCAGTCGTCGATGCCGAGCGTGCAGGCGAGCGTGTTCTGCCCCATGATGTTCATGGCGCAGGAGCCGCAGATGCCCTCGCGGCACGAGCGCCGGAAGGTCAGGGTCGGATCGACCTTGTTCTTGATCCAGAGCAGCGCGTCGAGGACCATCGGCCCGCAATCGTCGCGGTCGACATAGTAGGTGTCGATGCGCGGATTGGCGCCGTCGTCCTGGTTCCAGCGGTAGATCCGGAATTCCTGCAGGTGCGCCCCGGCCGGCTTCGGCCAGGTCTTGCCCTCGGAATAGGTCGAGTTCTTGGGAAGGTTGAACTGGGCCATGGGATGAAGAGGCTCCGAAAGAATCAATCCAGCGTCCGGTACCCGACCGGGATCGCCCGCGCCGGTCCCCTCGCCCGCTTCTCGAACACCACGAGGCTGTCGTAGAAGGCGATCGACTCCGTCACGTCGGCGAAGCCGGGGTCGCGCGGCTCCGGGTCGGGATCGCGCACGTAGCGGGCGTGCAGGCGGTCGAGCAGGTCCTTGGCGTATTCCATGAAGGCGCCGGGCGCCCGCAGGCCCCCGCCGACCTCCGGCCAGTAGGAGCAGTGCACGTCCTCCACCGCGTAGACGCCGTCCGGCGCGACCAGCGGGTAGAGGGTCTCGAAACTGGCGATCTGGTGGGCGCTGACGTGACTGCCGTCGTCGATCACCACGTCGATCCCGCCCATCGCCTCGGCGACCCGCCGCAGCAGGGCGGTGTCGGTCTGGCTGCCGATGTGGATGGTCACGTCGGGGCCGCCGACCGTGGCGCAGCGCGGGTCGATGTCGAGGCCGTGGATCACCGCCTCGGGCCCGAGATAGCGCCGCCAGACCTGCAGCGAGCCGCCGTGGTTGACGCCGATCTCCAGGAGCCGCACCGGCCGGCCCCGGTAGCGCGACAGGTGCCGGTCGTAGGCGTCGAGGTAGTGGGTCCATTTCGACGCGACGCGGCACTCCGCGTCGTCGTTCTGCGCGAAATAGGCGTCCCGCATCGGATTGTGGACGCGGTCGCGCTCCGCGGTGAGATCGCCGGCCGAAGCCCCCTCCAGGATCACCTGCCAGGAGGCCGGGGGCGCGGCCGGCGCGCCCGCCCGCAGGAAGTCGGGCGAGGCCGCGGGCCGCGCCCGGCGCATCCACTTCAGCATGGCTCGCCCCCGGCCCGCGCGCCCCCGCTCAATAGACCCGGGCCTTCGGCTCGATATAGGCGATGTCGTTCGACATCGTGTAGGTGTGGACCGGCCGGTAGTCGATCGTGACCTTGCGGCCCTCGGCGTCGAGCCAGGCGAGCGTGTGCTTCATCCACTCCTTGTCGTCGCGGTCCGGGAAGTCCTCGCGGGCATGGGCGCCGCGGGACTCGGTCCGGTTGCCGGCCGATTCCATGGTCACGACCGCCTGTCCGATCAGGTTGTCGAATTCGAGCGTCTCCAGGAGGTCGGTGTTCCAGACCAGGGAGCGGTCGGTGACCCGGATGTCGTCGATGCCCGACCAGACCTTGTGGATGAGGTGCTTGCCCTCCTCCAGCACCTCGCCGGTGCGGAAGACCGCGCAGTTGTTCTGCATGGTCTTCTGCATGTCGAGGCGCAGCTCCGCGGTGGCGGTGCCGCCCGAGGCGTAGCGGAAGCGGTCCAGGCGGGCGAGCGCCTTGTCGGCCGAGTCCTTGGGCAGGTCGGGCAGGCGGCCGTTCGCCTCCACGGTCTCGGCGCAGCGCAGGCCCGCCGCGCGGCCGAACACCACGAGGTCGATGAGCGAGTTCGAGCCGAGGCGGTTCGCCCCGTGCACCGACACGCAGGCCGCCTCGCCGATCGCCATCAGGCCCGGCACCACGTAGTCCGGGTTGCCGTCCCGCAGGGTCAGCACCTCGCCGTGATAGTTCGTCGGGATGCCGCCCATGTTGTAGTGCACGGTCGGCAGCACCGGGATCGGCTCCTTGGTCACGTCGACGCCCGCGAAGATCTTGGCGGATTCCGAGATGCCGGGCAGGCGCTCGTGCAGGATCTTGGGGTCGAGGTGGTCGAGGTGCAGGTAGATGTGATCCCGGCCCTTGCCGACGCCGCGGCCGCCGCGGATCTCCATGGTCATGGAGCGGGAGACCACGTCGCGGGAGGCGAGGTCCTTGGCGGACGGCGCGTAGCGCTCCATGAAGCGCTCGCCCTCCGAATTGGTGAGGTAGCCGCCCTCGCCGCGAGCGCCCTCGGTGATCAGGCAGCCCGCCCCGTAGATGCCGGTCGGGTGGAACTGCACGAACTCCATGTCCTCCAGCGCGAGGCCGGCGCGCAGCACCATGGCGTTGCCGTCGCCCGTGCAGGTATGGGCCGAGGTCGCCGAGAAGTAGGCGCGCCCGTAGCCGCCCGTCGCCAGGATGGTCATGGCGGCCCGGAAGCGGTGGATCTCGCCCGTCGACTGGTCGAGGGCGATCACGCCGCGGCAGCGGCCCTCCTCGTCCATGATCAGGTCGAGGGCGAAGTACTCGATGAAGAAGTTGGTCCGGTTCTTGACCGCCTGCCCGTAGAGGGTGTGGAGCATGGCGTGGCCGGTGCGGTCGGCCGCCGCGCAGGTGCGCTGGGCGGTGCCCTTGCCGTAATCGGTGGTCATGCCGCCGAAGGGCCGCTGGTAGATCTTGCCCTCTTGCGTGCGCGAGAAGGGCACGCCCCAGTGCTCCAGCTCGTAGACCGCCGCCGGCGCGTTGCGCACGAGGTACTCGATCGCGTCCTGGTCGCCGAGCCAGTCCGACCCCTTCACGGTGTCGTACATGTGCCAGCGCCAGTCGTCCGGGCCCATGTTGCCGAGCGAGGCCGAGATGCCGCCCTGCGCCGCCACCGTGTGCGAGCGGGTCGGGAAGACCTTGGTGATGCAGGCGGTGCGCAAGCCCGCCTGGCTGCAGCCGACCGTGGCGCGCAGGCCCGCGCCGCCGGCGCCGACGACGACGACGTCGAAGCTGTGGTCGACGATGGGGTACGCCTTGCCGTTCTGGGCCGGCGCGGCGGTTCCGGTGGTGGCCATGGCTGGGGTTCCCGGGGGTTGGGCGTCAGACGAGGGTGCGCAGGCTGATCCGCACGATGGCGTACAGGCAGGCGACCGCGACGACGGTGGTGTAGAAGGTGTTGGCGATGACCGCGGCGATCTTCAGCCCGCGGTCGTGGACGTAGTCCTCGATCACGATCTGCAGGCCCATCCGCATGTGGTTCGTCACCGAGAGGACGCCCAGGATGAGCAGGATCGCCACGAGCGGGTGCGAGACGAGGCGCACCGCCTCCTCGTAGGGGCGGCCGGCGCAGAGCGCCACGATCAACACGAAGGACAGGATCAGCGGCACGTTGGCGACCGCGGTGACGCGGTGCAGCCACCACTCGCCGACGCCGTGATGGGCGGGGCCGAGCCCCTGCACCCGGGCGTAGGAGGTGCGGATGGTGCGGGTGGCCTCGGGACGGTTGTCGACCATGGACGCGGTTCCTTCTAGCGCGCCAGCAGGGCGGCGGCCCAGATCACGATCGTGAGCGCGGCCGAGCCGACCAGCGTGTACTTCGCCATGGCGATGCGGGTGCCCGGCTCCATGCCGTGGCCGAAATCCCAGACCAGGTGGCGGATGCCGCCCAGCATGTGGTGCAGCAGGATCCACGTATAGGCGAAGATGACGAGCCGCCCGAGGATCGAGCCGTAGAGCCAGGCCACCGGATCGTAGGCGCCGCGGCCGGACGCCAGGGCGACGAGCCAGATCGCCACCAGCGCGGTGCCGCCGTAGAGGGCGATCCCGGTGAGTCGGTGGGCCACCGACATCGCCATGGTCCAGGTCCAGCGGTAGATCTGGAGATGCGGCGAGAGCGGTCGGGCCACGGCGGGCCTGACGATTTCGGCCATGATGCGATCCTTGCTCCGTGAGCGCCCGGTTGCTGGTCCGGCTCTAAACTAGGAGTCCTGCCGGCTCCGTCACGGGGCGGCCCGGGAGAATCCCCCACCCGCGCCGAAACCGGAAAAAAGGAAAAG